>NZ_JAMJFW010000044.1:0-37355 GCF_023544405.1 Enterobacter cloacae complex sp. OE43NF | reverse complement strand
TTAACAGTATTGTTCTCACGATGAGTGACAGTAAATGTATCAATCGAGGCTGTGAAAATAGTGAGTCTGTTAACGCTAAAGTAAGCTGTAATAGCCTTATTTCTGTTCTAAAAACTAAATTGATGTCAAATGTGCAGGGGGGCGCTCCGTCAACATTGGGCTGCGTTGATAGATTTCATTTAAGTGATTTTGAACAAGAGATGATTTACGCCTCTTTCACTAAAGTGGGGCTGGAAGAATTTTGCAATGCAAATTCTTTAACGCCAAAATCGCTCTATCGTTATCGAGATAAAATAACTCATCGCCTGAGTTTTGATAACTTTAATGAGACTATAATTTATCTTTCCAGAAATGGTTTTTTGGCAGAACGATGGGGGGCACATGACAACAAGAAAAGCCAAACAATGACAGAGGGTATATTTGATAGCAACGAAGCTAATAGATTAACTCTGGCTTTGAAAAATGATGAGATTGTGCCTTATTTTCAACCCATCCTCGGAAGTAAAGGAGAGCTGTGTGGCGTTGAGGTGCTGGCGCGGTGGCCTTCAGGCCACAACTATGCCATTTCTCAACGTGAGTTCATCCCGCTGGCGGAAATTAGTGGTCAAATAAACGATCTGACAAGTTATCTGATGAATAAGGTCGCGAGTCATTTAAATCACGATATTACCTGGCAGGGACAGTCTTTTTTTGTGGCGTTTAACGTGAGCCCCTCAAATTTGAGTAACCCTGTTTTCTATTGGGAATGCCTCAATTTTTTGGAATTAACGGAATCACTGCCAATAAAATTGATGATTGAGATTACTGAAAACCAGACACTGGTAGTCACGCCTGCAATAAAAGAGTTAATCCGTTCGTTACGTAACCGGGGTGTCCTCTTTGCTCTGGATGATTTTGGAACGGGATACGCCAATCTGTGTTGTCTGAATGAACTCGAGCTGGACGTGATTAAGATTGATAAGATCTTTATCAAAGGGATCCATGCAGAAGATCAGACGCTGCCGATGCTGGAATCGATCATTAATCTGGCTGGCATTCTGGGGTTACGTACTGTTGCAGAGGGCGTGGAGTATGCCTGTCAACGCGAATGGCTTATCGCCCATAAGGTTGATTTCCTGCAGGGGTATTATTTCATGCCACCTATGGCACTGGCTGAATTTCATCGCTATATGCAGCAGTATGGCTCCGCAGCAATAGGGTCTGCATGGAGGAGAAAAAGACTAAATTCAGACCCAATGCAAGTGGAGCGTTGTCGCTCACTATAGATACCGATACTGAGGCCCCACGAGATGATCGAGGGGCCTCAGTTTGTGTATTTAACTAAACATCACCTGCGCCCAGCGCGCCAGCCCCGCCGTGACGGAGCCAAAGTCATCGCCGCCGGCAATTGGAATGCCCGGCAGCTGTTCTGCCAGCGCTTTCTTGATCAGCGGCGAACGGGCGCTACCGCCGGTCAGGTAAATCACGTCCGGCTTCTCTTTGCCGTTCTCCAGCGCCAGTTGCACCTGTTCCAGAATGCGCTGCAGCGGCTGGGCGAGCGCGGTTTCCAGTCCTTCCTGAGAAATGGCGGTTGCCAGATCTTCACTGATAAACGGCAAGGAAACCGCGTGCTCCGGGCGATCGGAGAGGGCGATTTTGCTCTCTTCGGCAGTACGCACCACGCGATAACTCAGACGCTGACGCCAGACTTTGTAGAGCAGGGCGACCTTGTCGGCCTCCCGGGCATCGCGCACCATATCGTTCAGGAAGCGGCCATTCGCGCTGCTGTAAAAATCGCTCTGCGCGGGGACGTCGTTGATGGCGATAGCGTTCCACCAGGGCAGGATCGGCAGGGCGATCCCCTTTTCCGTTTGCCCACCCATGCCCAGCAGTGGCATCAGGCTCTTAAAGGCGAGCGCGATATCCAGATCGTTACCGCCCACGCGGCAGCCGCTGTGCCCCAGCAGGCTGTTTTCGCGGTCACGACGGTTATGCCACTGCGGCCCCATCAGCAGCAGTGAGCAGTCGGTGGTGCCCCCGCCGATGTCGACGACCAGTACGCGCTTCTCTTCTGTCAGCGTGGCTTCAAAATCCAGCCCCGCCGCCACCGGCTCATACTGGAATACCACGTCGCGAAAGCCCGCGCGGTGCGCGGCACGCTCAAGGATCCCCTGCGCCTGCTGGTTAGCCTCGTCGCCACCCAGCCCCTGGAAGTTGATCGGACGGCCAATGACCGCCTGATCGATCGCCTCCGGTACCTGGGTTTGCGCCTGATTGCGAATGTGCAGCATCATGGCGCAGACCAGATCTTCAAACATCGCCACCTGCTGCGGCTTCAGCCCGCTGGCGCCGAGAAACGATTTTGGCGATTTAACGAAGTAGACCTCTTCCGGGTCGTCAATGTAGTGTCCGAGCGACGAGAGGCCGAACTGGACGCTCGACGGTGTGACGTCGATATCTTCTTCGCGGTTAAAACTGACGGCCCGGCGCAGCAACGCTTGTGATTCCGCCGCCGTGGCCGGAACCTGATGGTGGCGGAACAGCCATTCGCTGACCGCTTCGCGGGTTGGTGCGCAGAGCATTGACGGCAGCAGCGTACTCTCGTTTTCCATTTTCAGGAGCAATGGTTGTCCGTTTTGCATAATCGCAACCGAACAGTTCGCCGTACCGTAGTCGAATCCAATAAACACGATTAATCCCCATGCCAGTGAGAAGGGGCGAGACTTTAGCGGAATGCCCGACCGGCGACAACAGGAATATGAAAGCAAGGCGAAACAAGGCCTTTCGGTTTATGCTGAGGTGAACAAAAAAGGAGTGACAATGTATACCCTGACCTGGCAACCCCCTTACGACTGGCAATGGATGTTTGGCTTTCTTGGCGCGCGTGCGGTGGAGGGGATCGAGACGGTTACCGAACGCTACTACGAGCGCAGTTCCACCTGCCAGCGACACCAGGGGATCTTTCGCGTCACCCCGGATCTGAACACCCATACGCTCAACGTCACGCTTAGCCCGGGGTTAATCCCGGTTGCGCAGACCTGTCTTGAACGCATCGCAGGTCTGTTCGATCTTGCCTGCGATCCGCAGCAAATTCAGCAGGCGCTGGGCGACCTGGGCGCTGCGCGGCCAGGGTTGCGCTTACCGGGGGCGATGGATGCCTACGAGCAAGGCGTGCGGGCGATCCTGGGGCAACTGGTCAGCGTGGCGATGGCGGCGAAGCTGGCCTCACGGGTGGTGGCCCTGTGCGGCGAACCGGTAAAAGATGCGCCGGGCTATTTGTGCTTTCCCACACCTGAGGTGCTGGCTGCGGTGGATCCGCTGGCGCTGAAGGCCCTCGGCATGCCGGTCAAACGGGCGGAGTCGTTGATTCATCTGGCCCGCTCCGTGGTCGACGGCACGTTTCCGCTGTTCCCGCCTGCGGATATTGAGGCCGGGATGAAAGCCTTACAGCAGCGTCCGGGGATAGGGCGCTGGACAGCAAATTACCTTGCCCTGCGCGGCTGGCAGGCGAAAGATGTGTTCCTGCCGGATGACTACCTGATTAAGCAACGCTTTGCCGGCATGACGCCTGCGCAAATTCGCCGCTACGCCCAGCGCTGGCAGCCGTGGCGCTCTTACGCCCTTTTGCACATCTGGTATACCGACGGCTGGACGCCATCAGTTGATGGCGAAATAGCTGGTGTTCAGCAGTAGATCCAGCGGCTGCGGCTCACCGATGGTGTCACCGAAAATAAAATCAACGCCGATGCCGGAGAGCGTATCCATCATGATGGGTTGGTTACACGGACCGGCGATGGTACGCATCCCCAGACGCTGGGCATGGCCCTGAATAATGGTAACCATCATCTCATCCATCAGGTTGCCGTGCACATTGGTCACCACTTCGGCGTCCAGCATCAGATAATCAGCCACGTTGGCACCAAGGTGGCTAAAGAGCTCCATGTTGCGTCCCGCCTGGCTGAGCACCACGCGGCAGCCAGCGTGGCGGAGCTTTTGTAGCCCCGTCTGGACGTTTGGATCTGGGTTTGCCACAACGTCGATCGCGATGACCAGATGCAGCAGACGGCCCGGTAAAGGCCCTTTATCCAGCAGGTCGAGCAATTCGTCGATCAGCGTGGTGCTGGCTAAACCCGCGGCGGACAGGGGAAGGGCGACCCCGAGGCCTTTTTTGGCAACCGGAGCGGCATACGCGCGGAAGAATTCGCTAAATATACGGCGGTCCAGCGCATGTAAAAGTTCAGGCTCCGCCAGGCCGGAACGGAAGGCGTGCTCTTCCAGCACTTCTCCCTGGCTGGTCCACAGGCGCAGCGAAATCAGCCAGAAGTTGCAGCTTTCCGGGATGCGCGGGGAGGCCACGCTGCGGGCGATCATCATCAGATGGTTGTCTTTGATCATATGCCACTGTTCATCAAGCGACATCATGCTGCGCGCGCTGTGGGCCCGCTCCTGCTGCGGCTCGTACACTGTCACCACGCCGCGACCGTTGTTTTTCGAGGCGTAGCAGGCAATGTCGGCCTGGGACATGACTTCCGAGGCCTGATGATTATTTTCATCAATCAGCGTGATCCCCGCGCTGGCGCCGATCCGGTGCAGGCGGCCCTCCCACATAAAGTGATAGTCGTTGATGGTATGGACCAGCCGACCCGCAATATAGCGGGCACTTTCAATATTGCAGTCCGGCAGCAGCAGCCCGAATTCATCCCCGCCCAGACGCGCCAGCACGTCGCTGGAGCGCAGCATGGTCAGCATCAAGGACGCAAGCTCCCGCAACAGGGCGTCACCCGCCGCGTGGCCTGCGGTATCGTTGACGGCTTTGAAGCGATCGAGATCGATAAACACCAGCGCATGTCGCTGGCGCGTCTCCTGAACGGTTTGCAGCAGCCGCTTGAGGTGATTTTCGAAACTGACCCGGTTTGCCAGATGGGTGAGGGCATCGTGAGAAGCGCTATAACTGAGCTGACGCAACATTTTGCGCGATTCGGTGACGTCCTGAATAACCAGCACCGAGCCGAAATTCTGCCCGTCCAGCGTGCTGAGCGGGGTGATGCTGTAATGGATATCAAAAACGCCGCCGGTACGGCAGTTCAGCACCACATCCTGCTCGATATCTGAACGGGACATATCGCCGCTGTGAATATTCTCCATCAGCGGCCCTTTTTCGCCGAAGGTGATATGCAGAACCTTCAGCACCGGCTGGCCGATGGCCTCGGTTTGCAGCCAGCCGCTCATTTTTTCGGCGACCGGGTTCATAAAGGTGACATTCATGTCGACATCGGTACACAGCACTGCTTCGCCGATGGAGTCGAGGGTAATGTGCAAACGCTCTTTTTCCTGGAACAGGGCCTCATTGAGCTGCTTCACTTCGGTCATGTCCATATTGATACCGAGCAAGCGTTCGACTTCCCCCTGTTTGTTCAGGACCCGGTTCGCCAGGGAGCGAATATGGCGTACCCCCTCTTTCACGCGAATACGGAATTCAAGCTTAAACGGCAGCCGTGAAATGAGTGATTCCCGAAGCACTTTTTCCGCATGGGCGCGATCTTCAGGCAGCATCGTATCGTGCCAGAGCTGCCACGTAGGTTTGATATGCGGCGGGATTTCATACAGCTCAAACATCCGCTTATCCCAGCTGATGATGTCCGGCTCAAGATCCCACTCCCAGATGCCAATGCCGCCCGCTTCATTGGCAAGGGTAATGCGCTCCATCAGCCGTTTATTGACCCATTCGGTCTGCTTCAGATCGTTAATATCTTCAATCTGGGCAATGAAATAGAGCGGTGAACCGTCGGCATGACGTACAACCGAGACCGCAAGCAGCGCCCAGACCACTTCGCCGCTGCGGGTGTAGTAGCGTTTCTCAAGGGTGTAGGTGTTGATATCCCCGTTGACCAGTTGTTCAAGCTGTTCGAGATCGGTGTGCAGATCTTCCGGCCAGGTTAGCTGCTGGAAGGTGAGCGACTGCAGCTCCGTCTGGCTGTAGCCGAGAAAGTTACACAGCGCTTTATTGGCCTGCAGCCACTGACCGTCAATGCTGACCAGCGCCATGCCAATGGCGGAATACTCCATCGCATTACGAAAACGCTCTTCACTTTCAGTGATGTGTTTTCGCTCTGCGCGAAAGGCATACATCACCATGGTCATGACGTTGGCTGGCAGAAGCAGCATCAGGAACGGCAGCCAGGGGGCATTCAGCATCGCGCCGGTGTGCTGCGTGGTCAGTGCCTCCGGGTTATGGGCAATCATCAGCGAAACCACCATCACGGTGACCAGAAACACCATAAAGGCTTCCATGCGCGGCAGGCGCACAGCGCTCCACATCAGCAGAACAATGACGCAGGTAAAAGGCCACGGCAGCCAGACGATGGCCGCCCAGCTAAGGACCAGCGTCACGGCCATGGTTACCAGCGTTTCCAGCAGCAGCTTCGGGTCTCGATGGCGCAGGAGATAGTGCGGCTTAAACAGTAACCCTAATGGCACCAGGGCCAGTGCGCCAACCGCTTCAGACAAGACCCACACGAGGAAATTACGCAGCGGCTCCGGGCTGGGTATCAGTAAATGCACCAGCACACCGCCCACCAGCGGGGGGATCAGCGCGCTGCCGATGGCCAGGCGGATCCAGTCATTCAGATTCTGCAGCGGGTTGTACCAGGGGAGCAGTTTGCGCAGTAATAACGCACCAACTACCGCTTCCACCACGTTAATGGCGGTATAGGTCGGATTAATCGACGACCAGGAGAAGAGCATCCACGAGGCCAGAATATTGCCAAACGAACAGGCCAGGGCAATACCGGGCCACATTTTTCCGGCGTGGCGATAAAACGCCACCATCATAATGGCGGTGGGAAACCAGAGCGGAGCCAGCAGCGCGCCGAAGCGGGTCAACTCCAGCGAAAAAAGGGTAAAGATAAAGGTGACCAGGCCCAGACAGACAAGTCGCATAAGAGGATGTGGGGTGGTAACCAAAACTCGCTGGTGTTGTTTATTCATTACCGCTTTATCCAGAGACGCCATGCCGTCGGGAGTGAAGGTCCGGACGAGTGAATGTGCTAATTTGGTTTATGCTAGTACAAACAATTTACAATTCATATGGCGACTGCTCATAATTTGACATCATAGATTTATTAAATAGTTAGTGTTTAAAAAAATCCTGTTAAACGCTGAAAAAACGCGCGTAAAAATTTCACTCAGGGAACATAACGTCACTTTTCAGCCTGTCTCGCATAACCTGCGCTTTCGACTGGTATCACGCCCGTGAAATCCCTATAATTGCCGCGTTTGACGCTCCGGCGTCGTCCTTCCTTAACATCCAGGTTAATCAGGTCGCTAAATTTATGACTGATAAGTCTCATCAGTGCGTCATTATAGGCATTGCCGGCGCATCGGCTTCAGGTAAAAGTCTTATTGCCAGTACGCTATACCGCGAACTGCGTGAACAAGTTGGTGATGAGCACATCGGCGTCATTCCCGAAGACAGCTATTACAAAGTCCAATCCCATCTGTCGATGGAAGAGCGCGTAAAAACGAACTATGACCATCCTAATGCCATGGATCACAGCTTGCTGTTCCAGCATTTAGAAGCGCTCAAGAGCGGCCAGGCGATTGAACTGCCTGTTTATAGTTACGTGGAACATACCCGCACGCAGGAAACGATTCGCATTGAGCCAAAGAAGGTGATTATCCTTGAAGGCATCCTGCTTCTGACCGACGCGCGTCTGCGCGAGTCAATGAACTTCTCCATCTTTGTTGATACCCCGCTGGACATCTGCCTGATGCGCCGCATCAAGCGTGACGTGAACGAACGTGGCCGTTCAATGGACTCCGTCATGGCGCAGTACCAGAAAACCGTTCGCCCAATGTTCCTGCAATTTATTGAACCATCCAAACAATACGCCGATATTATCGTGCCGCGCGGAGGCAAAAACCGCATTGCCATTGATATCTTAAAAGCGAAAATCAGCCAGTTTTTTGAATAAGCCGCGCGAATTGTGTACCGTTCAGAGATAACCTGCTTTGCCCTGAGGCGTTATCCTCAGGGCACGATGCACGAAAGGAGAGAGTGCCATGCGTCTTTGTGATCGCGATATAGAAGCCTGGCTGGATGAAGGCCGCCTGTCTATTACCCCACGTCCACCCGTGGAGCGTATCAATGGTGTCACCGTTGATGTGCGACTGGGGAATAAATTCCGCACCTTCAGCGGCCATACCGCACCGTTCATCGACCTTAGCGGGCCGAAGGATGAAGTCAGCGCCGCGCTTGATCGCGTGATGAGTGACGAAATCGTTATCGACGAAGGCGAGGCCTTTTATCTGCATCCGGGCGAGCTGGCGCTGGCGGTGACCTTTGAATCGGTGACGCTGCCCGCGGATCTGGTGGGCTGGCTTGATGGCCGTTCCTCTCTGGCGCGTCTGGGGTTGATGGTACACGTGACCGCGCACCGTATCGATCCAGGCTGGTCGGGCCGAATCGTGCTGGAGTTTTTCAACGCCGGTAAACTGCCGCTGGCGCTGCGCCCGGGCATGATGATTGGTGCGCTGAGCTTTGAACCGCTGACGGGTCCGGCCGATCGTCCTTACAACCGCCGTCAGGACGCAAAATACCGCGACCAGCAGGGTGCGGTTGCCAGCCGTATTGATAAAGACTGATCGTTAGTCCATTGAGGATGCCATGAGAAGAGTTCTGACAACGCTGATGATTTTGCTGGTGGTGCTGGTTGCTGGCCTTTCAGCGTTGGTTCTGCTGGTTAACCCGAATGATTTCCGCGCCTATATGGTGCGGCAGGTCGAAGCCCGCAGTGGTTATCAACTGAAGCTGGATGGGCCGCTGCGCTGGCACGTCTGGCCCCAGCTCAGCATTCTCTCTGGCCGCATGTCGTTAACCGCGCCGGGGGCTGCTCAGCCCCTGGTGTCTGCCGATAACATGCGCCTTGATGTGGCGTTAGTTCCGCTCTTTTCGCACCAGTTGCAGGTCAACCAGGTGATGTTAAAAGGCGCGGTGATTCAGCTTACCCAGCAAACTGAAGCCGTGCGTAACGCGGATGCGCCGGTTGCGCCGCGGGAAAATACCTTACCTGATGAACCGTCAGATACGGGCTGGTCATTCGATATTGGCAAACTGAAGGTGGCCGATAGCGTGCTGGTTTTCCAGCATGAAGACGATGAGCAGGTCACCGTACGGAATATCAACCTCAAAATGGAGCAGGATGAGCACCATCTTGCTTCGCTGGAGTTTAGCGGACGGGTCAACCGCGATCAGCGCGATCTCACTTTGTCTCTGAATGCCAGCGTCAATGCGTCGGATTATCCGCACCAGCTTACCGCCGACATTCAGCAGCTGAACTGGCAACTGACAGGAGCCGATCTCCCTGCCCAGGGGATTGCCGGTCAGGGAACGATGCAGGCCGTCTGGCGTGAAGAGTTAAAACAGCTTGAGATGAATAATCTCAACCTGCAGGCGAACGACAGCAGCCTGAAAGGGCAGGCGAGCGTCATTCTGGAGGCGAAGCCGAAATGGGTGCTCAATCTGCAGTTTGACAAGCTCAACCTGGAAAACCTGCTTCCTCCGCCTCCGGCGAGCGCTACGGACAACGATCCCGCGCAGCTCGGGCAAAACCAGGGGAAACAGACGCGTCCGGTTATCTCGTCTAATCTCGATCAGCCGGACTATAACGGTCTGCGGGGCTTCACGGCGGACATTCTGCTGAAGGCCAACAGCCTGCGCTGGCGCGGTATCGATTTCACCGACGTGAGCAGCCAGATGTTCAACCAGAACGGTTTGCTGGTGATCTCCGAACTGAGCGGCAAAATGGGCGCCGGGCACCTTTCCCTGCCGGGCACGCTGGATGTGCGTAAAGAGGCCTCGACTGCGGAATTTCAGCCGCGTCTCGACAACGTTGAGATTGGCACCATCCTGAAAGCCTTTGACTACCCCATCTCCATGACGGGTCAACTGACGCTGGCGGGGGATTTCTCGGGCACGAAGATCGATGCTGATGCTTTCCGCCGCGACTGGCAGGGGCAGGCTCACCTTGAACTGAAAGATGCCCGCATGGAAGGGCTCAACTTCCAGCAGCTGGTACAGCAGGCGGTGGAGCGTAGCAGCGATGTTAAAGCGCAGGAAAATTACGACAGCGCCACGCGTCTCGACAGCTTTAGCAGTGACCTGACGCTCGACAACGGGCAACTCTCTCTGAATAGCATGCAGGGGACCTCCTCACTGTTGTCATTAACCGGCGAGGGCAAGCTCGATCTGGTAAAAGAGACGGCAGATACCCACTTCAACGTTCAGGTGCTGTCCGGCTGGCAGGGTGAAGGTAAGCTGATCGACTTCCTGAAAGAGACGCCGGTACCGCTGAGCGTATATGGCCAATGGCAGTCTCTGAACTACAGCCTGCAGGTGGATCAGATCCTGCGCAAGCATCTGCAGGATGAAGCCAAACGTCGGTTGAACGACTGGGCGGATCGCAATAAAGACACCCAAAACGGGAAGGACGTGAAGAAGCTGCTCGATAAGCTGTGATGCCTGTTGTGCCGGGTGGCGGCTGCCAGTGCGGCCTGATGCCCTCACCCCATCCCTCTCCCACGGGAGAGGGAGCAACGTGTTTTTCCTACACCTCAAAATCCATCTCGTCTTCGTCGCGCAGCGGTATCAGCTGCACCTTCTGCACGCGATGGTTTTCAATCTGCAGCGTCTTGAGCATATAGTCGCCTACCTGAACTTCTTCACCCGGCTGAGGAATGCGCTGCAGATACTCCATCAGCAGACCTGCAATGGTGTGATACTCGCGCTTTTCATCCAGCGGCAGGGGAACATACTGGACCAGGTCTTCAAGCGGCATATGGCCGTTGGCCGTCCATGAACCGTCCGCGTTTTTCTGAATGTCGTGGCGCGCATCGATTTCATCCACTTCGTTTGGCAAATTACCGGCGATGGTTTCCATCACGTCGCTGAGCGTAACCAGCCCCTCAACCGAACCAAACTCATCCACCACAAAGGCAAAGTGCGTACGCGCGTTACGGAATTGCTCAAGGGCAGAAAGCAGTTGCAGCCCCTCCGGGAACACCAGCGGCTGACGCACCAGGGCGCGCAAATTGAGTGCCTCACCGTGCAACTGCTGTTGCAGCAGGTCAATGACGTGCACCACGCCCAGCAGCTCCTCTTCCTCGTCACCCCCCGTCACGACCACCCGGGTATGCTGGTTTCTGTCCAGCAGGGCGCGGATCTGCTCTTCCGGGGCGGTGAGGTCGATATGTTCGATGTCATGGCGCGACGTCATGATGCTGCTGACCGTTCGCTGGTTAAGATTGAGCACCCGCTCAATCATCAGCCGCTCCTGCGGGTTGAAGATCTGCCCGTCACTGTGATCGGCCAGCATCGCAGAGGATTCGGCATCCAGCTCCGCATCTTCTTTCTTCCCGCTGAGCAGGCGCATCACCGTGTCGGCGGTGCGTTGACGTAATGTCTGATTTGCCGAGAGGAAGCGGCGGCGGTTGAAAATCGCCAGCTGGTTAAGCGCCTCAATCATGACGGAGAAACCAATGGCGGCGTAGAGATAGCCTTTCGGAATGTGGAACCCAAAGCCGTCTGCCACCAGGCTAAAGCCAATCATTAACAGGAAACTCAGGCAGAGAATCACAATAGTCGGGTGGCTGTTCACAAACCGGGTCAGCGCTTTACTCGCCATCACCATCAGCGTAATGGCAATGATCACCGCAGCCATCATCACCGCCAGATGGTCGACCATCCCGACGGCGGTAATGACGGAGTCCAGGGAGAAGACCGCATCGAGCACCACAATTTGCGCCACCACCGACCAGAATTTAGCCCCACGCCGCTGGGTGGGGTTTTCGCTGTCTTTGCCTTCGAGCCGCTCGTTCAGTTCTACCGTGGCTTTAAACAGCAGGAACAACCCGCCGAAGAGCATGATCAAATCACGCGCGCTAAAGCTCAGGCCGTGAACGGAGAAAAGGGGCTTTGTCAGGGTCACCAGCCAGGAGATTGAGGCCAGCAGCAGCAGTCGCATCACCATCGCCAGCAGCAGGCCCGTTACGCGCGCACGGTCGCGCTGCGCCGGGGGGAGTTTTTCGGCGAGGATGGCGATAAAGACCAGGTTATCAATACCGAGCACTAATTCGATGACGACCAGCGTAACCAGCCCGGCCCAGATTGATGGATCGGCAATCCATTCCATAGTAATCGCAATACCTTCTGTTATATGAGCAATGTCACACTTCGATCATGGATAAAGCCAGGGGAAATTGCAATGCCGGGCTGAGATTTCTCTTAATACGATCCGGCAAAAAGGAAGAACAATGCGGAATCTGTAAATAAGCTAAATACGTAGATTTAATTACGGCGAACGCATTTTAGGATATATCGCAATAAATGGTTTTTATTTTAATTTTGTCAATATAAAGAAAATCCTAAAACGTCAAAACTTTGCTCTTAATATTAATCTTAAAAACCGTTATTAGGACAGTTGTCTCCTTGCCTGCTATTAGGTTAGCTGCAACAATTCTCCCAGCATCAAATGTTAAATCTCCTTGTTGCTATTATTGTTCCGGCCTTCAGTGATGGTTATTCATTATCTGCCGTGTATCGCAAGCGGCTGATATATTTCCAGAAGGCCTTATCAAAGAGGGTGTCTATCCATAACGCATTGTTTAGTCAGTGGATTGGTAACTGAAAGCCAAGGGCGGTAGCGTGCCTGAAAGCGTGTGAATCAGCCTCGATTATTCTGTCAATAGCCAATGGATGAATAAGCTTTTTTTAGGACTGATGCCAGTTATATTTCTATTTGAACAACTGCATGCTGAAAGCCAAATCGACCCGGCTTATTTAATTGCACAGGATAATTACTCTGCCAAAGTGATAAATAATCAATGATGAAATCCAAAATGAAATTGATGCCATTATTGGTGTCTGTGACCTTGATGAGTGGTTGTACAGTCTTTCCCGGCAGCAATATGTCAACAATGGGTAAGGATGTGATCAAACAACAGGATGCTGATTTTGATCTCGACAAAATGGTGAATGTTTATCCACTGACACCACGTCTGGTCGAACAATTACGTCCACGTCCAAATGTTGCGCAGCCGAATATGTCTCTGGACCAGGAAATTGCCTCCTACCAGTACCGCGTAGGTCCGGGTGACGTCATTAACGTTACCGTGTGGGACCATCCGGAATTGACCACGCCAGCGGGCCAATACCGCAGCTCAAGCGACACCGGTAACTGGGTGCAGTCTGATGGCACCATGTTCTATCCCTATATCGGCAAAGTACACGTTGCCGGGAAAACCCTTGCCGAAATCCGTAGTGATATTACCGGCCGCTTAGCGCAGTACATCGCCGATCCGCAGGTGGACGTTAATATCGCCGCATTCCGTTCGCAAAAAGCCTATATCTCCGGACAGGTGAACAAATCTGGCCAGCAGGCCATCACCAACGTGCCGCTGACCGTGCTGGACGCCATTAACGCCGCGGGCGGCTTAACCGACGGTGCCGACTGGCGCAACGTCGTTCTGACCCACAACGGTAAAGAACAACGCATTTCTCTGCAGGCGCTGATGCAAAACGGCGACCTGACCCAGAACCGTCTGCTCTATCCGGGCGACATTCTGTATGTACCGCGTAATGACGATCTGAAAGTCTTCGTGATGGGTGAAGTGAAGAAACAGAGCACCCTCAAAATGGACTTCAGCGGCATGACCCTGACCGAAGCACTGGGTAATGCAGAGGGTATCGATCTCACCACCTCTAATGCCACCGGTATCTTCGTGATCCGTCCGCTGAAAGGCGAGGGCAGTGCGAAAGGCAAGATTGCCAATATTTACCAGCTGGATATGTCCGATGCGACTTCTCTGGTAATGGCAACGGAGTTCCGCCTACAGCCTTATGACGTGGTGTATGTCACCACCGCACCGGTTGCCCGCTGGAACCGTCTGATCAACCAGTTGCTGCCAACCATCAGTGGCGTTCGCTACATGACGGATACGGCGCGCGACATTCATACCTGGTAATCCGCGATGTTTAATAAAATTCTGGTGGTATGCGTGGGGAACATTTGCCGTTCCCCAACGGCTGAGCGGTTGCTGAAACACTACCAGCCCGAGCTCACCGTCGATTCTGCAGGGCTGGGCGCGCTGGTCGGTAAAGGTGCCGATGAAAGCGCCGCGAGCGTGGCCCGCGATCACAACCTTTCTCTTGACGGGCACTGCGCCCGCCAGGTCACCGGCCGCATGTGCCGGGAGTATGACCTGATCCTGACGATGGAAAAACGCCATATTCACTCGCTATGCGAAATCGCACCGGAGATGCGCGGCAAAGTGATGCTGTTTGGTCACTGGGAAAACGAACGCGAAATCCCCGATCCCTATCGCAAAAGCCGTGAGGCCTTTGAGGCGGTGTATACCTTACTTGACCAGTCTGCCCGTCAGTGGGCGCAGGCACTGAAAGCTCAGCAGGGATAACAATGACAGAAAAAACAAAACCTTCTGCCGCCCCGATTTCGGGCAGTGATGAAATCGATATTGGTCGCCTGGTCGGCACCGTCATAGAGGCGAAGTGGTGGGTACTTGGGATCACCGCCGTGTTTGCCGCCGCGGCGATCGTCTATACGCTGTTTGCGACACCCATCTACAGCGCCGATGCGCTGGTGCAGATTGAGCAGAACACCGGCAACTCGCTGGTGCAGGATATTGGCTCTGCCCTGGCGAACAAACCGCCTGCCTCCGAGGCCGAAATTCAGCTGATCCAGTCGCGTCTGGTGCTGGGTAAAACGGTTCACGATCTGGGGCTTGATATCTCCGTCACCAAAAATACCTTCCCGATATTTGGTGCCGGCTGGGATCGCCTGACCGGGCACAGCAACGACACGGTAAAAGTTACCGACTTTGTGCTGCCGAAAGGGAGCGCGGATCAAACCTTTACCCTGACCGTGCTAGGGCCGAAGCAGTATCAGCTGACCAGCGACGCAGGCTTCAGCGCGCGCGGTGAAGTGGGGCAAATGCTGACAAAAGATGGCGTCAGCATGAAGGTGAGCGCTATTCAGGCGCAGGAAGGCAGCGAGTTTACCGTCACCAAATTCTCCACCCTGGGGATGATCAACAATCTGCAAAACAACCTGACGGTCACCGAAAATGGCAAGGACACGGGTGTCCTGAGCATGACCTTTACCGGTGAAGATAAAGATCAAATCCGCGAAATTCTCAACAGCATTACCCGCAACTACCTTGAGCAGAACGTCGAGCGCAAGTCGGCTGAAGCGGCGAAAAGCCTGGCCTTCCTCGCAAAACAGCTCCCGGAAGTACGCGCACGTCTGGATGACGCAGAGAACAAACTGAACGCGTTTCGTCAGGATAAAGACTCCGTCGATCTGCCGCTGGAAGCGAAATCGGTGCTCGATTCGATGGTCAATATTGATGCGCAACTCAACGAGTTGACCTTCAAAGAGGCGGAAATTTCTAAGCTCTACACCAAACGTCACCCGGCCTATCGCACGCTGCTGGAAAAACGTCGCACCCTCGAAGAGGAGAAAGCGAAGCTTAATGACCGCGTCACCGCGATGCCAAAAACGCAGCAGGAAATTGTGCGTCTGACCCGCGACGTGGAATCCGGCCAGCAGGTCTATATGCAACTGCTGAACAAACAGCAGGAGCTGAAGATTACCGAAGCCAGCACCGTCGGCGACGTGCGTATTGTTGACCCGGCCATTACCCAGCCTGGCGTACTGAAGCCGAAGAAAGCGCTGATTATCCTCGGCAGCATTATCCTCGGCCTGATGCTCTCCATTGTTGGTGTGCTGCTGCGCTCGCTGTTCAACCGCGGTATCGAAAGCCCGCAAGTGCTGGAAGAGAATGGTATCAACGTTTACGCCAGTATCCCGCTCTCCGAATGGCAGAAGTCCCATGACCGGGTCAAAAGCGTCAAAGGCGTCAAGCGTTACAAACAGAGCCAGCTGCTGGCAGTGGGTAACCCGACGGACCTGGCAATTGAAGCGGTGCGCAGCCTGCGTACCAGTCTCCACTTCGCCATGATGCAGGCCAAAAACAACGTACTGATGTTAACCGGTGTCAGCCCGTCGATAGGTAAGACCTTTGTCTGTGCCAACCTGGCGGCGGTGGTCAGCCAGACCAATAAACGGGTACTGCTGATCGACTGCGATATGCGTAAGGGCTATACCCACGAGCTGCTGGGGACCAATAACGTCAACGGTCTGTCGGAAATCCTGCTTGGCAAGGGTGAGATTAGCCAGAGCGCAAAACCGACCAGCATCCCGAAATTTGACCTCATCCCACGTGGTCAGGTGCCGCCAAACCCATCCGAACTGTTGATGAGCGACCGCTTTGCCGAGCTGGTGGAGTGGGCGAGCAAAAACTATGACCTGGTGCTGATCGATACACCACCAATTCTGGCCGTGACCGATGCGGCCGTGGTCGGTCGCCTGGCGGGAACCACGCTGATGGTGGCGCGCTATGCGGTGAACACCCTGAAGGAAGTGGAAACCAGCCTGAGCCGCTTCGAGCAGAATGGCATTGAGGTGAAAGGGGTGATCCTGAACTCCATCTTCCGCCGTGCGACCGGGTACCAGGATTACGGGTATTACGAGTACGAATATAAGTCTGACAGCAAATAACAATCCCCCTCACCCTAACCCTCTCCCGAGGGGAGAGGGAACTGCCCGGTGCAGCTATTCTCCCTCTCCCTTTGGGAGAGAGGCGGGGTGAGGGATCAGGGGAAGACTATGACCACACAACGCCCTTTAGTTTCTATTTATATGCCGACATGGAATCGTCAGCAGCTGGCGATCCGTGCAATCAAATCGGTGCTGCGCCAGGATTACGATAACTGGGAGCTGATCATTGTTGATGACTGTTCCTCTTCGTATGAGCAGCTGCAAAAGTTTGTCACTGACCTCAATGACCCGCGTGTCAGCTATACCCATAACGCGATCAACTCCGGGGCGTGTGCGGTGCGTAATCAGGCAATTATGCAGGCCAAAGGGCAGTATCTGACCGGCATCGACGACGATGACGAGTGGACACCAAACCGGCTGTCCATTTTCCTGTCGCACAAGGAACAACTGGTCACGCACGCTTTCCTGTATGCCAACGACTATGTCTGTCAGGGCGAGGTTTACTCGCAGCCTGCCAGCCTGCCGCTGTACCCGAAATCACCATACTCTCGCCGCCTCTTCTACAAGCGCAACATCATCGGCAATCAGGTGTTCACCTGGGCGTGGCGCTTTAAAGAGTGCCTGTTCGATACCGAACTGAAGGCCGCGCAGGATTACGACATCTTCCTGCGAATGGTGGTGGAGTATGGCGAGCCGTGGAAGGTGGAAGAGGCCACGCAGATCCTGCACATCAACCACGGGGAGATGCAAATCACCTCCTCACCAAAAAAATTCTCGGGTTACTTCCATTTCTACCGCAAGCACAAGGATAAGTTTGACCGTGCCAGCCGGAAGTACCAGCTCTTTACCCTCTATCAGATCCGCAATAAGCGGATGACCTGGCGTACCTTGTTGACGCTGTTTTCTGTGCGCAACGGCAAGCGACTGGCTGATGGACTGCGGGGGAAATAATGTTTCTGGAAGATTGCCGCGCTAACAGCTGGAGCCTGCGCCCGTGCTGCATGGTTCTGGCGTACCGCATCGCGCATTTCTGCTCGGTGTGGCGTAAGAAAAATGTTCTGAACAACCTCTGGGCGGCACCGGTTCTGGTGCTGTACCGGATTATCACCGAATGCATTTTTGGCTATGAAATTCAGGCTGCGGCCACCATCGGCCGCCGCTTTACCATTCACCACGGTTATGCGGTGGTTATCAATAAGTTCGTGGTCGCCGGGGATGATTTCACTATTCGTCATGCGGTCACCATCGGCAACCGGGGGCCGGAGAGCCTGGCCTGCCCGGTCATCGGCAACAACGTCGAGCTGGGGGCGAACGTGGTGATCATTGGCGACATTACCATTGGTAACAACGTCACGATAGGTGCAGGCAGCGTGGTGCTGGACAGCATTCCGGATAACGCGCTGGTAGTGGGCGAAAAAGCCCGCGTGAAGGTGATCAAATGAACATTCTGCAATTTAACGTCCGTCTCGCCGAGGGCGGGGCGGCTGGCGTGGCGCTGGATCTGCACCAGCGTGCGCTGCAAAAAGGGCTTCAGTCTCGTTTTATCTACGGCTATGGCAAAGGCGGTAAGAAAAGCGTCAGCCATGATATCTATCCGCAGGTGCACAAGCAGACGCCACGTCTGACGTCTGTCGCCAACATTGCGCTGTTTCGTCTGTTTAATCGCGATCTGTTTGGCAACCTGAACAACCTCTATCGTACGGTCACGCGCACTTCCGGCCCGGTTGTGCTCCATTTTCACGTGCTGCACAGCTACTGGCTGAACCTGCAAGAGGTAGTGACGTTTTGCCAGAAGGTACAGGCTCACAAGCCGGATACCCGCTTCATCTGGACGCTGCACGACCACTGGAGCGTAACCGGGCGCTGCGCGTTCACCGACGGCTGCGAAGGCTGGAAAAACGCCTGCCAGAAGTGCCCGACATTAACCAATTACCCGCCGGTGAAAGTGGATCGCGCTCACCAGCTGGTGGACGGAAAACGTCAGCTGTTCCGCGACATGCTGTCGCTCGGCTGCACGTTTATCTCCCCAAGCCAGCATGTGGCCGATGCCTTCAACAGTCTGTATGGGGCAGGGCGGTGTCAGATCATCAACAACGGGATCGACGTGGCGACGGAAGCAATTCTGGCCGAGTTGACCCCGGTTGCGGAAACTGCTGGCAAACCGAAAATCGCAATCGTCGCGCATGACCTGCGTTACGACGGCAAAACCAACCAGCAGCTGGTGCGCGACATGATGGCGCTGGGTGACAAAATCGAACTGCATACCTTCGGCAAATTCTCGCCGTTCGATGGCGCTAACGTGGTGAATCACGGGTTTGAAACGGATAAGCGCAAGCTGATGAGCGCCCTCAACGGGATGGATGCGCTGGTGTTCAGCTCGCGCGTCGATAACTACCCCCTGATCCTCTGCGAAGCGCTCTCGATTGGCGTGCCGGTGATCGCCACCCACAGCGATGCGGCGCGTGAAGTGCTGGAAAAATCGGGCGGGAAAACGTTCGCGGAACAGGAGGTGCTGCCGCTGGTGCAACTGCCGAAGCCGCAGATTGCGCAGGCCGTTTTTGGCACTGACCTGGAATCGTTCCGCAACCGCAGCCGCAAGGCCTACAGTGGACAACAGATGCTGGAGGAATATGTCTCGTTCTATCAGAGTCTGTAGTTATCTGCTGCTGCCGCTGATCTATCTGCTGGTCAATGTCAAAATTGCCCAGCTCGGCGAAAGCTTCCCGATAACCATTGTGACCTTCTTGCCCGCTCTGCTTCTGTTGTACGTCGATAAAATCAACCTCAAGAAGCTGATGATTGCCTTAGGGATGGGCTTTGGCCTGACGCTGTTTAACTACATCTTTGGCCAGTCGCTGGATCCCAGCAAGTACGTCACCTCTACCATGCTGTTTGTTTATATTGTCATTATTATTGGCATGGTCTGGAGTATTCGTTTTAAAACTATTTCTCCGCACAATTATCGGAAAATCCTCAGGCTCTTTTATATTGCCGTTGCGTTAATTGTTATGCTTGCTGCACTGGAAATGGCGCAAATTATTCTCACCGGTGGTAGCAGCCTGATGGAGATGATTTCGAAATATCTCATTTACAGTAACAGCTATGTACTGAACTTCATTAAGTTTGGCGGTAAGCGTACGACAGCCCTCTATTTTGAACCGGCGTTTTTCGCTCTGGCGTTAATCTCAATTTGGCTCAGCATCAAACAGTTTGGTATCAAAACCCCTAAGACCGATGCTATGATTCTTGCAGGAATCGTTCTGTCTGGTTCGTTCTCAGGGGTCATGACATTTATCCTGTTTTACCTCCTGGAGTGGGCATTCCAGTACCTGAACAAAGATGCGATTAAGAAAAAACTGCCGCTGGCGATCATCTCCCTGACGGTATTTTTAGTAGGCGTGATATTTGCATTCCCGTATATCTCAGAGCGTCTGGGCGATTTGGGAACGGAAGGTTCATCGTCCTATTATCGCATTATTGGGCCGCTGGTGATGGTGGGTTATTCCTTAACCCATATCGACGGTGTAGTAAGATTCGGCTCACTTTACGAATATGTTGCATCATTCGGAATCTTTAACGGTGCGGATGTCGGTAAAACCATAGACAATGGCCTGTATCTGTTAATTATTTATTTTTCGTGGTTCGCCGTACTGTTGACGCTCTGGTATCTGTTTAAAGTTTTCAAAATGATGATTAACGCGTTTGGGGATAACCAGAACTTTCGCGTACAGCTTTATCTGTTTACGCCAGTGTCGCTGTTTTTTACGGGGTCAATATTTAGCCCGGAATATGCTTTCTTGATTGTCTGTCCGTTTATTCTGCGCAAAGCGCTTAATATTACGAACGTAAGCCCTAAATAATTCGAGTTGCATGAAGGCGGCGACGCAGCGAATCCCCAGGAGCGTACAAAAGTACGTGACTGGGGTGAGCGAGGAAGCCAACGCGCAGGCAACTCGAAGTATGACGGGCATGACGAAATGAGGTGATTTATGTTTCTAAGCGTCATTACTGTTGCCTTTCGTAATTACGAAGGGGTGGTAAAAACCTGGCGCTCGCTGCGCAACCTGGCGCGCGATCCGAGTCTCAGCTTTGAGTGGATCGTGGTCGATGGCGGCTCGAACGATGGCACGGCGGAGTTTCTGGAAAAACTCAACGGTGATTTCAACTTACGCTTCGTAAGTGAGAAAGATAAAGGCATCTACGATGCGATGAACAAAGGCATTAACATGGCGCAAGGCCGTTATGCCATCTTCCTTAACTCGGGCGATGTGTTCCATGACGATGTGGCCCAGTTTGCCCGTCAGCTGGCGCGCCAGAAAGACGACGCGATGTATATTGGCGATGCGCTGCTCGATTTTGGCGACGGGCATAAAATTTGCCGCAGCGCGAAACCCGGCTGGTATATCTATCACAGTTTACCGGCAAGCCATCAGGCCATTTTCTTCCCGGTAAAAGGTCTGAAAAAACAGCCTTACGATCTGCAGTATAAAGTGTCATCAGATTATGCCCTGGCCGCCAGTCTGTATAAATCAGGCTACCCGTTCCGTCGAATTAAAGGGCTGGTGTCTGAATTTTCAATGGGCGGTGTATCCACCTCGAATAATCTGGAATTGTGCCAGGATGCAAAAAACGTACAGCGTAAGATATTACGCGTGCCCGCATTCTGGGCGGAATTGTCTTATTTATTCCGCCTGCGCACCACAGGTAAAACGAAAACCTTATATAACAAAGCCTGAATATAAGGAAATGTAATGCAGGATCTTAACGGGTTCACCGTGCCGAAAGGTTTTCGGGGCGGGAACGGAATTAAAGTGCAGTTATGGTGGGCCGTTCAGGCCACCTTATTTGCCTGGTCACCGCAAATACTGTATCGCTGGCGTGCCTTTTTATTGCGTCTGTTTGGCGCAAAAATCGGAAAAAACGTAGTTATTCGTCCATCGGTAAAAATTACTTACCCCTGGAAATTAACGCTTGGCGATTACGCCTGGGTAGGGGATGACGCCGTGTTATATACCCTTGGCGATATCACGATTGGTGCAAACGCAGTGGTGTCACAGAAGTGTTATTTGTGTACCGGCAGCCACGATTTTATGAGTCAGCATTTTGATATTACCGCTTCGCCAATTGTGATTGGCGAAAAATGCTGGCTGGCAACAGATGTATTTGTTGCACCTGGTGTTTCTGTTGGCGATGGCACGGTAGTCGGTGCCCGCAGCAGCGTTTTTAAATCGCTACCGGCAAATAAAATTTGCCGTGGCAACCCCGCAGTGGTGATACGCGAACGCGTTGAAACTGATTAAATTCATAAGTAGAGGAATATAAACATGTCTAAAGTCGCTCTCATCACCGGCGTTACCGGGCAGGATGGTTCTTACCTGGCAGAGTTACTGCTGGAAAAAGGTTATGAAGTTCACGGTATTAAGCGTCGTGCTTCTTCTTTCAACACGGAACGTGTGGATCATATTTACCAGGATCCGCATGCGGCGAACCCGAAATTCCATCTGCACTACGGCGACCTGACCGATACCTCCAACCTGACCCGCATCCTGCAGGAAGTACAGCCGGATGAAGTTTACAACCTGGGCGCGATGAGCCACGTAGCGGTTTCTTTCGAATCCCCGGAATACACCGCTGACGTTGACGCCATGGGTACGCTGCGTCTGCTGGAAGCGATTCGTTTCCTCGGCCTTGAGAAGAAAACCCGTTTCTACCAGGCATCCACCTCTGAACTGTACGGTCTGGTGCAGGAAATCCCGCAGAAAGAGACCACCCCGTTCTACCCACGTTCTCCTTACGCGGTAGCCAAACTGTATGCCTACTGGATCACCGTAAACTACCGTGAATCTTACGGCATGTACGCCTGTAACGGCATTCTGTTTAACCACGAATCCCCACGTCGTGGCGAAACCTTCGTGACCCGTAAAATTACCCGCGCTATCGCCAACATCGCTCAGGGTCTGGAATCCTGCCTACACCTCGGCAACATGGACTCCCTGCGTGACTGGGGCCATGCCAAAGACTACGTGAAGATGCAGTGGATGATGCTGCAGCAGGAGCAGCCAGAAGACTTCGTGATTGCGACCGGCGTGCAGTACTCCGTCCGTCAATTCGTGGAAATGGCTGCCGCACAGCTGGGTATCAAACTGCGCTTCGAAGGCACTGGCGTGGAAGAGAAGGGGATCGTTGTCTCTGTGACCGGCCATGACGCACCGGGCGTGAAACCAGGTGATGTGATTGTGCAGGTTGACCCGCGTTACTTCCGTCCTGCGGAAGTGGAAACCCTGCTGGGTGACCCAACCAAAGCGCACGAGAAACTGGGCTGGAAACCAGAAACCACTCTGCAGGAGATGGTCTCTGAGATGGTAGCCAAAGATCTTGAAGCAGCGAAAAAACACTCCCTGCTCAAATCTCATGGCTACGAGGTTGCCATCGCGCTGGAGTCCTGAGAATGACAAAACAACGTATTTTTGTCGCCGGTCATCGCGGAATGGTGGGTTCCGCGATTGTTCGCCAGCTGGAGCAGCGCGGTGACGTGGAAGTGGTTGTCCGTACCCGCGACGAGCTGAATCTTCTCGATAGCCGTGCGGTACAGGACTTCTTTGCCAATGAACGTATCGATCAGGTGTATCTGGCGGCGGCAAAAGTGGGCGGCATTGTCGCTAACAACACTTACCCGGCAGATTTCATCTACGAGAACATGATGATTGAGAGCAACATCATTCACGCGGCGCATCTGCACAACGTGAACAAGCTGTTGTTCCTCGGCTCATCCTGTATCTACCCGAAAATGGCGAAACAGCCGATCGCCGAGAGCGAACTGCTGCAGGGGACGCTGGAAGCAACCAACGAGCCGTACGCCATTGCCAAAATTGCCGGGATCAAGCTGTGCGAGTCCTACAACCGTCAGTACAACCGTGACTATCGCTCGGTAATGCCGACCAACCTGTACGGGCCGCACGATAACTTCCACCCGAGCAACTCGCACGTGATCCCGGCGCTGCTGCGTCGTTTCCACGAGGCGACCGCTGAGAACGCACCGGATGTGGTGGTGTGGGGCAGCGGCACGCCGATGCGCGAATTCCTGCACGTGGATGACATGGCCGCGGCCAGCATTCACGTGATGGAGCTGGATCGCGAGGTGTGGCAGGAGAACACCGAGCCGATGCTGTCGCATATCAACGTTGGCACTGGCGTGGATTGCACCATTCGCGAGCTGGCGCAGACCATCGCTCAGGTGGTGGGCTATAAGGGCCGCGTGGTGTTTGACGCCACCAAACCGGACGGCACGCCGCGAAAACTGCTGGACGTCACCCGTCTGCATCAGCTGGGCTGGTATCACGAGGTGTCGCTGGAACAAGGGCTGGCAAGTACCTACCAGTGGTTCCTGGAAAACCAGCACCGCTTCCGGGGGTAACAATGTTTTTAAGTCAGGAAGATTTTGCCACGGTAGTGCGCTCCACTCCGCTCATCTCAATTGATTTGATCGTGGAGAACGAACGCGGCGAGTTCTTGCTGGGGAAACGAACCAATCGTCCAGCTCAGGGCTTTTGGTTCGTGCCCGGCGGGCGCGTGCAGAAGGATGAGACGCTGGCCAACGCGTTTGAGCGTCTCACTCTGGCGGAACTGGGCCTGCAACTGCCGATGGCAGCAGGCCAGTTTTACGGGGTCTGGCAGCACTTCTATGACGATAACTTTTCAGGCACCGGCTTCACCACGCACTACATCGTGCTGGGGTTCCGCCTGAAGGTGAGTGAGGCAGACCTGCGTCTGCCTGATTCTCAGCACGACGACTATCGCTGGCAGACGCCAGAGGCGCTGCTGGCCAGCGACAATGTGCATGACAACAGTCGTGCCTATTTCCTGGCCGATCGTCAGTCTGAGGTGCCGGGACTATGAAGATCCTCGTATATGGAATCAACTACTCGCCGGAATTGACCGGTATCGGGAAATACACCGGCGAGATGGTCGAGTGGATGGCGAGCCAGGGACATGACGTGCGGGTCATTACCGCGCCGCCGTACTACCCGGAATGGAAAGTGGGCGAGCGCTACTCCAGCTGGCGCTATCGCCGCGAAGAGGGCGCTGCGACCGTCTGGCGTTGCCCGCTGTACGTGCCGAAACAGCCCTCGACGCTGAAACGTTTAATTCATCTGGGCAGCTTTGCCCTGAGCAGTTTCTTCCCGCTGATGGCGCAGCGTCGCTGGAAGCCGGATCGCATCATCGGCGTGGTACCGACGCTGTTCTGCACGCCGGGCATGCGGCTGCTGGGCAAGCTCTCCGGAGCGCGCACGTTGCTGCACATTCAGGATTATGAAGTCGACGCCATGCTGGGCCTGGGGATGGCAGGTAAAGGCAAGGGCGGCAAAGTGGCGAAACTCGCCAGCGCTTTTGAGCGCAGCGGTCTGCATAACGTGGATTATGTCTCCACCATCTCGCGATCGATGATGAACAAAGCGCAGGAGAAGGGCGTCGCGCCGGAAAAGGTGATCTTTTTCCCGAACTGGTCCGAAGTGGCCCGTTTCCGTGACGTAACAGCACACGACGCGCAGGCGCTTCGCGCAGAGCTCGGTTTGCCTGATGACCAAAAAATCATTCTTTATTCAGGCAATATCGGCGAAAAGCAGGGGCTGGAGAACGTTATCGAGGCGGCTCAACAGCTTAGCGAACATCCGTGGATGTTTGTGATTGTCGGTCAGGGCGGCGGAAAAGCGCGTCTGGAGAAGATGGCCAGTGAACGCGGCCTGACTAACGTGAAATTCTTCCCGCTTCAGTCTTACGAGGCGCTGCCTGCGCTGCTGAAGATGGGTGACTGCCATCTGGTGGTGCAAAAGCGCGGCGCGGCGGATGCGGTGCTGCCGTCCAAGCTGACCAACATTCTGGCCGTGGGCGGGAACGCTGTGATCACGGCAGAAGCCGAAACCGAATTAGGCCAGCTGTGTGACAGCTACCCGGGGATCGCCGTTTGCGTGGAGCCGGAATCGGTTCCGGCGCTGGTGACCGGAATTGAACAGGCACTCGCCATGCCAAAAGTGAACACGGTGGCACGTGAATATGCCGAACGCACGCTCGAGAAAGAGAACGTGCTGAGCCAATTTATTGCAGATATACGGGGATAAATCATGAGTCAAACCACGTTGTATCCGGTTGTGATGGCAGGTGGCTCTGGTAGCCGGTTGTGGCCGCTGTCCCGCGTGCTCTATCCAAAACAGTTCCTCTGCCTGAAAGGGGATCTCACCATGCTGCAAACAACGGTTAACCGTCTGCAGGGTGTGGAGTGTGAAAGCCCGGTGGTGATTTGTAACGAACAGCACCGCTTTATTGTTGCCGAGCAGCTGCGCCAGCTGAACAAACTCACAGAAAATATCATTCTGGAGCCTGCCGGACGAAATACCGCCCCAGCCATTGCCCTGGCGGCGCTGGCGGCAAAACGCAGCAGCCCGGATTGCGATCCGCTGATGCTGGTCCTGGCGGCAGACCACGTCATTCAGCAGGAAGAGGCGTTCCGCGACGCGGTGCGGGCGGCCATTCCTTACGCAGAAAGCGGCAAGCTGGTGACCTTCGGCATCGTGCCGGATCTGCCAGAAACCGGCTATGGCTATATCCGCCGCGGCAGCGTGACGCCGGGCGAAGGCGACAGCGTGGCGTTTGACGTGGCGCAGTTCGTTGAGAAACCGAATCTGGAAACCGCGCAGGCCTACGTTGCCAGCGGTGAATACTACTGGAACAGCGGTATGTTCCTGTTCCGCGCCGGTCGCTATCTGGAAGAACTGCAAAAGTATCGTCCGGATATCCTGAGCGCCTGCGAAAAAGCCATGAACGTGGTGGATCCGGACCTCGACTTTATTCGCGTCGACGAAGCCGCTTTCCTCGCCTGCCCGGAAGAGTCCATTGACTATGCGGTGATGGAGCGCACGGCGGATGCGGTGGTGGTGCCGATGGATGCAGGCTGGAGCGATGTTGGCTCCTGGTCCTCCCTGTGGGAGATCAGCGCGCATACCCCGGAGGGTAACGTCCATCACGGTGATGTGATTAGCCACAAAACCGAGAACAGCTACGTCTACGCCGAATCCGGCCTCGTGACCACGGTGGGGGTGAAGGATCTGGTGGTCGTCCAGACCAAAGACGCCGTGCTGATTGCCGACCGTAACGCCGTGCAGGACGTTAAAAAGGTGGTGGAGAAGATCAAAGCCGACGGTCGCCACGAGCACCATATTCACCGCGAAGTGTACCGCCCGTGGGGCAAATACGACTCCATCGATGCGGGCGAACGTTACCAGGTGAAGCGCATTACCGTGAAGCCGGGCGAAGGCCTGTCGGTACAGATGCATCACCATCGTGCCGAGCACTGGGTGGTGGTGGCGGGTACCGCCAAAGTTACCATCGACGGTGAAGTGAAACTGCTCGGTGAAAACGAGTCAATTTATATTCCGCTGGGGGCGAAACACTGTCTGGAAAACCCAGGGAAGATACCTCTCGATTTAATTGAAGTGCGCTCCGGCGCGTATCTGGAAGAGGACGATATTGTCCGTTTCCAGGACCGCTACGGTCGGGTGTAACCGCTTCGCATCATGCCCGGTGGCGCTGTGCTTACCGGGCCTACGAATGAATAAAAAATATTTTGCCTGTTAATTGGGCGGGCCAACTGTTGCCTGAAAAAGGGGTCATGATGGAAAAGTTAACCTGTTTTAAAGCCTACGATATTCGCGGCAAGCTGGGTGAAGAGCTGAATGAAGACATTGCGTGGCGCATCGGCCGCGCGTACGGCGAATACCTGAAACCGAAAACTATCGTACTGGGCGGCGACGTACGTCTGACCAGCGAATCCCTGAAGCTGGCGCTGGCGAAAGGGCTGCAGGACGCGGGCGTGGACGTGCTGGATATCGGCCTTTCCGGTACCGAAGAGATCTATTTTGCCACCTTCCACCTGGGCGTGGACGGCGGGATTGAAGTCACGGCCAGCCATAATCCGATGGATTACAACGGTATGAAGCTGGTGCGCAAGGGTGCGCGCCCTATCAGCGGTGATACCGGCCTGCGCGACGTGCAGCGTCTGGCGGAAGCCAACGACTTCCCGCCGGTGAACGAGTCTGCACGCGGCAGCTACAAGCAGATCGATCTGCGTAAAGAGTACATCGATCACCTGCTGGGTTACATCAACGTGGCGAACCTTAAGCCGCTGAAGCTGGTCATCAACTCCGGCAACGGCGCGGCGGGCCCGGTGGTGGATGCCCTGGAAGCCCGCTTTAAGGCACTGAACGTGCCGGTGACCTTCATCAAGGTACACAACACCCCGGATGGCAACTTCCCGAACGGTATCCCGAACCCGCTGCTGCCAGAGTGCCGCGACGACACCCGCAATGCGGTGATTGAACACGGTGCGGATATGGGCATCGCCTTTGACGGCGATTTCGACCGCTGCTTCCTGTTTGACGAGAAAGGGCAGTTCATCGAGGGCTATTACATTGTCGGCCTGCTGGCGGAAGCGTTCCTCGAGAAAAATCCGGGCGCGAAGATCATTCATGACCCGCGCCTCTCCTGGAACACCGTTGACGTGGTGTCTGCCGCAGGCGGTACGCCGGTGATGTCCAAAACCGGTCACGCGTTTATTAAAGAGCGTATGCGCGAAGAAGACGCCATCTACGGCGGCGAGATGAGCGCCCATCACTATTTCCGCGATTTTGCCTACTGCGACAGCGGGATGATCCCGTGGCTGCTGGTGACCGAACTGCTGTGCCTGAAAGGTCAGACCCTGGGCGAGCTGGTGCGCGACCGTATGGCGGCCTTCCCGGCAAGTGGAGAGATCAACAGCAAACTGGCACAGCCGGCTGAAGCCATTGCCCGCGTGGAACAGCACTTTGCTATTCACGCGCTGGAAATTGACCGTACCGACGGTATCAGCATGGCGTTCCCGCAGTGGCGCTTTAACCTGCGCTCGTCCAATACCGAGCCGGTGGTGCGCCTGAACGTGGAATCCCGCGCCGACACCGCGCTGATGGAAGCCCGAACGAAGGACATTCTGGCGCTGTTGAATCAGTAATCATTGCCCCTCACCCCAGCCCTCTCCCCACAGGGGAGAGGGTGTTCAAGTTCCCTCTCCCCTGTGGGGAGAGGGTTAGGGTGAGGGGTAAGGTTTTGAACTAAAGGAACAACGATGACGAATCTAAAAAAGCGCGAACGAGCGAGAACGAATGCATCGTTAATCTCTATGGTGCAGCGTTTTTCTGATATCACCATCATGGTCGGCGGATTGTGGGCGGTGTGTTGGATCAGCGGGCAATCGTTCTTATACATGCACCTGCTGATGGCACTGATTGCGCTGGTCGTGTTTCAGATGATCGGCGGGATGACGGATTTCTATCGTTCGTGGCGTGGCGTCAAGATGACCACCGAACTGATGCTGTTGCTGCAGAACTGGACCTTAAGCCTGATCTTCAGCGCGGGCCTGGTGGCGTTCAGCCATGATTTTGATAATCGTCTGGTGACGTATCTGTGCTGGTATCTGTTAACCAGCGTCGGCATGGTGGTTTGCCGCTCCCTGATCCGCTTTGGCGCGGGCTGGTTGCGTAACCGTGGTTACAACCGCCGCTATGTCGCCGTTGCCGGCGATCTGCCGGTGGGGCAGGTGCTGCTTGATAGCTTCCGCAAAGAGCCGTGGTTAGGTTTTGAAGTGGTTGGGATCTACCACGACGCGAAACCGGGTGGCGTGCCGTCGGACTGGGCGGGCAACTACGACCAGCTTATTGACGATGCGAAAGCGGGCAAAATTCACAACGTCTACATTGCCATGCAGATGAAAGAGGAGTCCCGCATTAAGAAACTGATGCGCGACCTGGCGGACACTACCTGTTCCGTGATCCTTATTCCGGACGTCTTTACCTTCAACATTCTCCATTCCCGTATCGAAGAGGTGAACGGTGTACCGGTAGTGCCGCTGTACGACACGCCGCTGTCAGGTATCAACCGTGTTCTCAAACGCCTGGAAGACATTGTGCTCTCTTCACTGATCCTTCTGCTGATCTCCCCGGTGCTGTGCTGTATTGCCCTGGCGGTGAAGCTGAGCTCTCCCGGGCCAGTTATCTTCCGTCAGACGCGCTACGGCATGGACGGTAAGCCGATTATGGTGTGGAAATTCCGCTCCATGAAGGTGATGGAGAACGACAAAGTGGTGACGCAGGCTACGCAGAACGATCCGCGCGTGACCCGCGTGGGGAATTTCCTGCGCCGCACCTCGCTGGACGAGCTGCCGCAGTTTATCAACGTCTTTACCGGCGGTATGTCGATTGTCGGGCCACGTCCGCATGCGGTTGCCCATAACGAGCAGTACCGTTCGCTGATTGAAGGCTACATGCTGCGCCATAAAGTGAAGCCTGGCATTACCGGCTGGGCGCAAATCAACGGCTGGCGCGGTGAAACCGACACGCTGGAAAAAATGGAAAAACGCATTGAATTCGACCTTGAGTACATCCGTGAGTGGAGCCTCTGGTTCGATATCAAAATTGTTTTTCTGACCATCTTCAAAGGTTTCGTGAACAAAGCGGCGTACTAAGATGAGCTTACGTGAAAAAACCATCAGCGGCGCCAAGTGGTCAGCGATGGCGACTATCGTCATCATTGGCCTGGGGCTGGTGCAGATGACCGTGCTGGCGCGCATTATCGATAATCATCAGTTCGGTCTGCTGACCGTCTCGCTGGTGATTATCGCGCTGGCCGACACGCTGTCTGACTTCGGTATCGCCAACTCGATTATCCAGCGCAAAGAGATTAGCCAGCTGGAGCTGACCACGCTCTACTGGCTGAACGTGGGGCTGGGGATATTTGTTTTTGTGCTGGTGTTCCTGCTGAGCGATGTGATCGCCAGCGTGCTGCACAACCCGGATCTGGCCCCGCTGATGCGCACGCTGTCGTTTGCCTTTGTGGTGATCCCGCACGGGCAGCAGTTCCGCGCGCTGATGCAAAAAGAGCTGGAGTTCAACAAGATCGGCATGATTGAAACCAGCGCCGTGCTGGCGGGCTTTACCTTCACGGTGGTGAGCGCCCATTTCTGGCCGCTGGCCATGACCGCCATTCTGGGGTATCTGGTGAACTCTGCCGTGCGCACGCTGCTGTTCGGTTACTTTGGCCGCAAGATCTACCGCCCGGGGCTGCATTTTTCCCTGGCGTCCGTCTCCTCGAATCTGCGCTTTGGCGCCTGGCTGACGGCCGACAGCATCATCAACTACGTCAACACCAACCTTTCCACGCTGGTGCTGGCGCGCATTCTGGGGGCGAGCGTTGCAGGGGGCTATAACCTGGCCTACAACGTTGCGGTCGTCCCGCCGATGAAGCTCAACCCGATTATCACCCGCGTATTGTTCCCGGCGTTCGCCAAAATTCAGGACGACACTGAAAAGCTGCGCGTCAACTTCTACAAGCTGCTCTCCGTGGTCGGCATTATTAACTTCCCGGTACTGCTGGGTCTGATGGTGGTGTCGAGCAACTTTGTGCCGCTGGTATTTGGCGAGAAGTGGAACAGCATCATCCCGATCCTGCAGTTGCTCTGTGTGGTGGGGCTGCTGCGCTCCGTGGGTAACCCGATTGGCTCCCTGCTGATGGCGAAAGCGCGCGTGGATATCAGCTTTAAATTCAACGTATTTAAAACCTTTCTGTTTATTCCGGCAATTATCGTCGGCGGACACATGGCGGGCGCCATTGGCGTCACGCTGGGCTTTCTGCTGGTGCAAATCATCAACACCGTGCTGAGCTACTTCATTATGATCAAGCCAGTGCTGGGCTCCAGCTACCGTCAGTACATCCTGAGCCTGTGGCTGCCGTTTTATCTCTCCTTGCCGACCCTGGTGGTGAGCTACGGTCTGGGCGTGCTCCTGAAGGGGCATCTGCCACTGGCCGCGCTGCTGGCAGTGCAGGTTGCTGCGGGCGCGCTGGCGTTTGGGGTGATGATTGTGCTGTCACGCAATGCGCTGGTGGTGGAGATGAAGCGCCAGTTTTGCCGTAACGAAAAAATGAAAACGCTGCTTCGCGCAGGCTAGTTATTTAAGAGGCCATTATGAAATTATTAATTCTTGGCAACCATACCTGCGGCAACCGTGGCGACAGCGCCATCCTGCGCGGTTTACTGGATGCAATTAACACCCTTAAGCCTGAGACAGAAGTGGACGTGATGAGCCGTTACCCGGTCAGCTCATCCTGGTTACTGAACCGCCCGGTGATGGGCGACCCGCTCTACAGCCAGATGAAACAGCACAATAACGCTGCGGGCGTGATGGGACGCGTGAAGAAAGTGTTGCGTCGCCGCTACCAGCATCAGGTGCTGCTTTCTCGCGTAACCGACACCGGCAAGCTGCGCAACATCGCCATCGCGCAGGGCTTTACCGATTTTGTGCGTCTGCTGTCCGGCTATGACGCCATCATTCAGGTGGGCGGTTCGTTCTTCGTCGATCTCTACGGCGTGCCGCAGTTTGAGCATGCCCTCTGCACCTTTATGGCGAAGAAGCCGCTGTTTATGATTGGTCACAGCGTCGGGCCATTCCAGGAACCTCAGTTCAACCAGCTGGCAAACTATGTGTTTGGCCACTGCGATGCCCTGATTTTGCGTGAGTCAGTCAGCCTCGACATGATGAAGCGCAGCGAGATCGACACCTCGAAAGTCGAGCACGGGGTGGATACCGCGTGGCTGGTGGATCACCAGGACGACAGCTTCCAGCCGAGCTACGCGGTGCAGCACTGGCTGGACGTGGCGGCGAAACAGAAAACCGTCGCCATTACCCTGCGCGAGCTGGCACCTTTTGATAAGCGTTTAGGTACGACTCAGGCCGCCTACGAGAAGGCCTTTGCCGAGGTCGTTAACCGCGTGCTGGACAGCGGTTATCAGGTGCTGGCGCTCTCCACCTGTACCGGTATCGATAGCTACAACAAGGATGATCGCATGGTGGCGCTGAACCTGCGCCATCTGGTGAACGATCCGTCCCGGTATCACGTGGTGATGGACGAACTGAACGATCTGGAGATGGGCAAACTGCTCTCAGCCTGTGACCTGACCGTGGGTACCCGTCTGCACTCTGCCATCATCTCGATGAACTTCGGCACGCCGGCCATTGCCATCAACTATGAGCACAAGTCTGCCGGGATTATGCAGCAGCTGGGGATGCCGGAAATGGCCGTGGATATCCGTCAACTGCTGGATGGCTCGCTCGGCGCAATGGTGGGCGACACCCTTGGGCAACTGCCCGCCGTGAATGAGCGCCTGGCCGTGGCGGTGAAAGCCGAGCGCGAAAAGGGAATGGGGATGGTGAAGTCGGTGCTTAACCGCGTGCGGGAGGGGAAATGAAGGTTGGTTTCTTCTTACTGAAATTTCCACTGTCGTCTGAAACCTTTGTACTCAATCAAATCACCGCGTTTATCGATATGGGATATGACGTGGAAATTATCGCCCTGCAAAAGGGCGATACGCAAAACACCCATGCGGCGTATACCCAGTATGGGCTGGAGGCGAAAACCCGCTGGCTGCAGGATGAGCCATCCGGAAAAGTGAACAAGCTGCGCTACCGTGCCAGCCAGACCTTACGCGGGCTCCATCGCGCGTCGACCTGGCGAGCGCTGAACATCTCCCGCTATGGCGCGGAGTCGCGCAATCTGATCCTGTCGGCCATCTGTGGGCAAACGGCGCAGCCGTACCGCGCTGATGTCTTTATCGCCCACTTTGGCCCGGCAGGGGTGACCGCAGCCAAACTGCGCGAGCTGGGGGTGATTGACGGGAAGATCGCCACGATCTTCCACGGCATTGATATCTCCAGCCGTGAAGTGCTGAACCACTACACGCCGGAGTATCAGCAGCTGTTCCAGCGCGGCGACATGATGCTGCCTATCAGCGACCTGTGGGCCGGACGCCTCAAAAAGATGGGCTGCCCGGGCGAGAAAATCACCGTCTCGCGGATGGGTGTGGATTTGGCGCGTTTTACCCGACGTCCGGTCAAGGTGCCGGGTAAACCGCTGCAGATTATCTCCGTTGCCCGACTGACCGAGAAAAAAGGGCTGCATGTGGCGATTGAAGCCTGCCGCCAGCTCAAGGCGCGCGGGGTGGATTTCCGTTATCGCATACTCGGTATCGGCCCGTGGGAGCGTCGTCTGCGTACGCTTATTGAACAGTATGAGCTGGAAACGCACGTGGAGATGCCGGGCTTTAAGCCGAGCCACGAGGTGAAGGCCATGCTCGATGAAGCCGACGTGTTTCTGCTGCCATCCGTTACGGGCGCCGATGGCGACATGGAAGGCATACCGGTGGCGCTGATGGAGGCGATGGCGGTGGGGATTCCGGTGGTATCGACGTTGCACAGCGGGATCCCGGAGCTGATCAAGTCAGATCATTCCGGCTGGCTGGTCCCCGAAAATAACGCCATGGCCCTGGCCGATCGGCTGGCCGCGTTTAGCGATATCGACCAGCAGGCGCTGGAGCCCGTGCTGCACAATGCCCGACAAAAAGTCGAGGCAGATTTTAACCAGCAGGTGATCAATCGCCAGTTAGCGAGCCTGCTGCAAACGTTGTAACGCCGAGGTTGTATGCTGAAAAAGATTACCCGACGCAGCTTTGTCTCTTCTCTGTCCGTCCTGGCGGCAATGCCGCTGCTGTCGCCCCGCGTTGCGCGGGCGGCAACCGGCAAGACGGTCTCTGTAAATCAGTACAATAACAACGACTGGATCGCCGCCTTTAAGCAGGCGTTTAACGAAGGCGACACCGTCGTAGTGCCTGCAGGGCTCACCTGCAAAAACATCAACACGGGCATTTTCATTCCTGACGGCAAAACGCTGCTGATTCGCGGGACGTTAACCGGCAATGGCCGGGGGCGCTTTGTTCTGCAGGAGGGCAGCAAAGTCATCGGTGAGGGCGAAGGCCGTACCGAAAATATTACCCTTGACGTTCGTGGCTCTGACTGTGTCATCAAAGGGCTGGCGATGAGCGGATTTGGCCCGGTAACGCAAATCTACATTGGCGGCAAAAAGCCCAGCGTGATGCGTAATCTGGTCATTGATAACATCCGCGTGAGCCAGGCCAATTACGCCATCCTGCGCCAGGGGTTTCACAACCAGGTGGATGGCGCCCGCATCACCAACAGCAAATTCAGCCACCTGCAGGGCGATGCGATCGAGTGGAATGTGGCCATCAATGACCGCAATATTCTGATCTCCGACCATGTGATCGACAACATCAACTGCACCAACGGTAAGATTAACTGGGGGATTGGTATTGGCCTTGCGGGCAGTACCTACGACAACGACTACCCGGAAAAACAGACCGTGAAGAACTTTGTGGTTGCCAATATCACCGGCAGCAACTGCCGCCAGCTGGTGCACGTTGAGAACGGTAAACACTTTATTATCCGCAATATTAAGGCCAAAAATATTACGCCTGATTTCAGTAAAAAGGCGGGAATAGACAATGCCACGGTAGCAATTTATGGCTGTGATAATTTCGTTATTGATAATGTCGATATGGTCAATAGTGCCGGAATGTTAATCGGTTACGGCGTGATTAAAGGTGACTACCTGTCGATTCCGCAGAACTTCAAGCTTAACGATATTCGTCTGGATAATAGCCAGCTTGCCTATAAGCTGCGCGGCATACAAATTTCATCCGGTAATGCGACCTCGTTTGTGGCCATCACCAACGTCGAGATGCAGCGCGCGACGCTTGAGCTGCATAACAAACCTCAGCACCTTTTCTTACGCAATATCAACGTGATGCAGGAAGCAGCAATCGGACCCGCGCTGAAACTGAACTTCGACCTGCGTAAGGATGTGCGGGGTAAGTTTATGGCGAAAGACGAGACGTTGCTGTCACTGGCAAACATCAAAGCAGTGAATGAGAAAGGGCAGAGCTCGGTGGATATTGACCGGGTGGATCAGCATGTGGTGAATACGGAACGGCTGAATTTTGCGCTGCCGCACAGATAATCGTCAGTGGGCTTTTTGCGACTATTCCTGGCACGGAATCGCATTCTATTCAGATTACAACTACTGTAATTTGTGGTGCTAAGGCGTAATATCATTACAGGATTACGGCAAATCATACTGGCGAAAACAGGTTTAAGAGCTATAATTCGTCAACCATTTTAAGGTGGAAGAAATAATGATTAATTTGAAAGCAGTCATTCCGGTAGCCGGACTGGGCATGCATATGCTGCCAGCCACAAAAGCCATTCCTAAAGAGATGCTACCGATCGTCGACAAGCCGATGATTCAATACATCGTCGACGAGATTGTTGCTGCAGGGATCAAAGAAATCGTTCTGGTTACGCACTCGTCCAAGAATGCGGTTGAAAACCACTTCGACACCTCTTACGAACTCGAAGCGCTGCTGGAGCAGCGTGTTAAACGTCAACTGCTGGCGGAAGTGCAGTCCATTTGTCCTCCTGGCGTGACCATCATGAACGTGCGTCAGGCGCAGCCGCTGGGCCTTGGCCACTCCATCCTGTGTGCTCGCCCAGTTGTTGGCGACAACCCGTTTATCGTGGTTCTGCCGGATATCATCATCGATACCGCTTCTGCGGATCCGCTGCGCTATAACCTGGCGGCGATGGTGGCGCGTTTCAACGAAACAGGCCGCAGCCAGGTGCTGGCGAAACGCATGAAAGGCGATCTGTCCGAGTACTCTGTTATCCAGACCAAAGAAGCGCTGGAGACAGAAGGGCAGGTGAGCCGCATCGTTGAGTTCATCGAAAAACCGGATCAGCCGCAGACGCTGGATTCTGACCTGATGGCGGTTGGTCGTTATGTCCTGAACGCAGATATCTGGGCCGAGCTGGAAAAAACCGAGCCAGGCGCCTGGGACCGTATCCAGTTGACCGATGCGATTGCCGAGCTGGCGAAGAAGCAGTCTGTTGACGCGATGCTGATGACCGGTGAGAGCTACGACTGCGGTAAAAAGCTGGGCTACATGCAGGCATTTGTGAACTATGGGCTGCGTAACCTGAAGGAAGGGGCGAAGTTCAGAAGCCGGATTGAGAAGTTGCTAGCTAACGACTGATTTTATCTTACTTGATTTGCACAAGCGGCAGTCATCATTTGGGTATGTTGAAACATAACCAAAATGGTAGCTGCCGTTTTTTGTTATTAATTCTAATGATAACATGGATTTATCTGATTTAAATCTGGTCAGATTTGTAACGATTTGTGCTTGTTTCTGAGGTCATTTAGGACGACAATTAGCAGAGTTGTATTGCAGTTGTCTAGTGGCAGTTAGTGTCCGATGACAGACAACAGAAAATGAAAGAATCATGCATCATTCAGTGCACTGGTAGCTGTTGAGCCAGGGGCGGTAGCGTGTCTGATATTATCTCTTAACAATATTTATGCGATAGGACTTTCCTGAATCACTTGCATAGTCGTTAATACAGTTATTGCCCGCAAATATTTATCTAGCTCAAATCTATATTAAAAAGGTCTTTTTTTCTTTAATATTATATAAACTAACACATAGCTTTTGCTTTATGTTACAAGCTAAAGAGATTTTTATGAAGTTTACAGTTTTAATGTCCCTGTATTATAAAGAAAATGCTGAATATTTTGAAGAATGTTTAAACAGTATAAAAAATCAGACAGTACAGGCAGATGAAATAGCTATTGTTATTGATGGGCCTATTGGAGATAACCTCCACCGGGTTATAAATAATTGGCGTGCATGCTTGCCCATAAGAACTTTACAGCTTGACAAAAATGTTGGACTGGGTCAAGCACTCAATAAAGGGCTAG
>NZ_JAMJFW010000043.1:0-37625 GCF_023544405.1 Enterobacter cloacae complex sp. OE43NF | reverse complement strand
GGCATGACCATATTACTGGGGATCCCTCAGCCCTGTGGGAGAGGGCTGGGGTGAGGGGGAACATACCGCTCTGGTGGTCATTTCCGCAGTCACACATTAATTAAATGCTGGCGATAATCCTCTGCACATCTGCCCCAACCAATTTTGCCAAATGCACAAACTCCACCACATCTAACCTGCGTTCACCACTTTCCACTTTAGCGATAAACGACTGCGGTTTTCCCAGCGCCTCCGCAAGCTGCGTCTGAGTAATCCCTTTCTCTCTACGCGCTTTCTTCAACGCATTGATAACTCGCTGGTATTCATCTGAATAAACTGAGGCCATTGTTCCGATTCCATACAAATATCCTGAAATCGAATATCCTCCCATTGTCTTTTTATCCCAAAACGGGATAATTGAGCCCGTAACGAACTTACGTAAGGAGGACACAATGCGTGATAAAAACTGGCATCCTGCCGATATCGTTGCCGCGCTAAAGAAACACGGAACGAGCCTGGCAGCCTTGTCACGTAAGGCTGGACTATCATCATCTACACTGGCAAATGCGCTTTCCCGGCCATGGCCTAAAGGGGAATGGCTAATCGCTCAGGCGCTCAACATCTCGCCAGAAGTGATATGGCCGGAAAGGTATTTTGATGAAAAGGGGACACCCATTTTTCGTCAGAGAAGGGCGACAAGAAAACGCCCCCATCTTTAACACTATCACCGTATGCTCCCCCTCACCCCAACCCTCTCCCTCAAGGGAGAGGGGGTCTGAGAGACTTTACATACCCCACCAGCTGATCCAGCACGATCCCCCAGCCTTCATGGAAGCCCATCTGTTCATGCTGCTCACGGATTTCTTTCGTGGGATGGCGCGCAATCGCCGTATAGCGGGTTTTGCCCTCCCCGAGATCCTCCAGCAACAAAATCGCCGTCATAAACGGCTTTTCGGCCGGTTTCCACCCTTCGGTATAGCCGTCGGTAAAGACCAGCTTTTTGCCGGGATCGATTTCCAGGAAAACACCTTTATTGTCCATTTTTTGCCCGTCCACGTCGAAAACGGTATTGAACCGTCCACCCACGCGCAGGTCGAGGTCGCATTCGGTCACTTTATGGGGGGCAGGAATAAAGAAGTTTTTGATGTGCTCTGGCGTCGTCCAGCAAAGCCACAGCAGGTCGCGCGGTGCATCCACCACGCGTTCCAGTTTTAAGTCTGTTTCGGGATCGAGCGTCACGATGTTGTCCTCTCAGGGGAACCCCTTACAAGGATAGCCGGACTCAGGCGAATTTCCCCTTTGCTACCGCTTCCGGCGTGACCACGCCCGTATCCAGTACCCAGCCGCTAATCAGCGAGGCTGGGGTGACGTCAAACGCCGGGTTGTAAACCTGCGCATTTTCCGGTGCCCACTGTACCGCGCCGAAGCTTCCCGCCACGCCCGTCACTTCGCTGGCCGCACGCTGCTCAATCGGGATCGCCTCACCGTTCGGGCACGCCGGGTCGAGGGTGGTTTGCGGGGCGGCGACATAAAACGGAATGCCGTGAAATTTCGCCAGCACCGCCAGGGAATAGGTGCCGATTTTGTTCGCCACATCGCCGTTGGCGGCAATACGATCTGCCCCCACCCACACGGCATCCACCTCCCCTTTTGCCATCAGGCTGGCGGCCATGGAGTCGGTAATCAGCTGATACGGCACGCCCAGCTCGCCGAGCTCCCACGCGGTCAGCCTGCCGCCCTGCAGCAGCGGACGGGTTTCATCCACCCAGACGTTGCTGACGTTGCCCTCCTGATGTGCGCGAGCAATAACACCCAGCGCAGTGCCGACGCCTGCGGTTGCCAGACCGCCAGTGTTACAGTGGGTCAGCAGGCGGCTACCGGGCTTCACCAGCGCGCTGCCCGCTGTCGCAATGGCGTCACAAAGCTGCCTGTCTTCGTCAATCAGTCGCAGAGCTTCCGTCACCAGCGCCGGAACGAAATCTTCCTGCCAGAGCGCCTGCTTCATGCGGTCGAGATTGTTCATCAGGTTGACCGCCGTCGGGCGTGCAGCGCGCAGCGTTTCCAGCGCCAGCGCCAGCTCGTCGCGGCTTTTCCCCTTTTCCGCCAGCAGCGCCAGCAGCAGACTTGCAGAGAGACCAATCAGCGGCGCACCGCGCACCCTAAGGGCGTGAATATGCCCCACCAGCGCCTCGACCGTTGAGGCGTCAAGCCAGCGTTTCTCCTGCGGAAGGGCCTGTTGGTCGAGAATAAAGAGCTGATTATCCGCCACCCGCAGGCTGGTCGTCTGTAATGTCTGCATGTCGTTAATTCCCTGTTGCGTTGTTGTAGCACATTGTGTCAGGATGAAATCCAGATGTATAGACGTCTAAATGTCTTTATTCGCAAATCAGTGAGGAGCAGGCAATGTCGCAATACCGTACCTTTACCGCCCAGGACGCCGTGGAGTATGCCAGGCAGTTTGGCGGCCTTGATAATCCATCATCACTGGTAGAGGCGCAGGAAGTAGGCGACGGCAATCTCAATCTGGTCTTCAAAATTTTCGATGCTCAGGGCGTGAGCCGCATCATCGTAAAACAGGCGCTGCCATACGTTCGCTGCGTCGGTGAGTCCTGGCCGCTGACGCTGGACCGCGCCCGTCTTGAGGCGCAAACGCTGGTGGAGCATTACAAGCACAGCCCGCAGCATACCGTGAAAATTCATCATTTTGACCCGGAACTGGCGGTCATGGTGATGGAAGATCTCTCCGACCATCGCATCTGGCGCGGGGAGCTGATTAAGAATAACGCCTACCCGCAGGCTGTGCGTCAACTGGGGGAGTACCTGGCGCACACGCTGTTCCACACCAGCGATTTTTACCTGCACCCGCACCAGAAAAAAGCGCAGGTTGCCCAGTTCATTAACCCGGAGATGTGCGAGATCACTGAAGATCTGTTCTTTAACGATCCGTACCAGATCCACGAGCGCAACAACTATCCGGCTGAGCTGGAAAACGATGTCGCCGCCCTGCGCGACGACGCCCAGTTGAAAATTGCCGTGGCCTCCCTGAAGCATCGCTTCTTCTCCCACGCCGAGGCGCTATTGCACGGGGATATCCACAGCGGATCGATTTTCGTGGCCGAGGGTAGCCTGAAAGCGATCGACGCCGAATTCGGTTACTTTGGCCCGATTGGGTTTGACGTGGGCACCGCCATCGGCAACCTGCTGCTGAACTTCTGTGGCCTGCCGGGGCATTTAGGCATCCGCGATGCCGCTGCCGCCCGGGAACAGCGTCTGATCGACATTCAGGCGTTATGGAATACCTTTGCGGAGCGCTTCCAGGCGCTGGCGCACGAGAAAACCCGGGATGCCGCGCTGAGTGCGCCGGGCTATGCCTCTGAATTTTTGAAAAAGGTCTGGCGAGATACCATTGGTTTCTGCGGAACGGAGCTGATCCGCCGCAGTGTGGGGCTGTCTCACGTCGCGGACATTGATACCATTCAGGACGACGCGATGCGCCACGAATGTCTGCGCCACGCCATCACGCTGGGTAAAGCGCTGATTGTGATTGCCGATCGCATCGACAGCGTGGAAGAGCTGGTGGCAAGAGTGCGCCAGTACAGTTAAAAAAAACCTCCCTTTCGGGAGGTTTTTGCATCAGTTTTTGGTGAGCGTGGTGGTCACGGTGTAATCGAGAGACCACGATGAATGCCAGTCTTTACCGGCAAACTTGATATCCCCACGGTAAACCCCGCTCGGGAGATCCGGGTTATCGGCCTCAACATACTTAAGGCTGGCGCTATAGCCTGTGGTTTCCCAACTGCTACACAGAACCGCCACATTAAACGGACGGGTGGAGCAATCCGATCTGCGCTGCGCGCGAATCTTCACGTCCCGGGTATTGCCTTGTTCGTCCTTCATCGGCACGACAAGCGTGCTGTAACCTTCTGCGGTCCATACCAGGGACGTCGGCCCCTGCGTACTTCCCGTTGCCACGAACCCAAGCGAAGGGAAGCCAAATATTGCGCCCGTACTGAATGCGCTTGTCGAACCGGTGATGCTCCACATGGCTGAATAGCTGGCAATAAACACAACCGTTTGATCGGTTTTAGTGGTGTTATTACTCTCTGCACTCACCTTTGCCGTACCGGTATCCGGGCCACTCAGCTTCACGGTCGCCACGCCGCTGCCATTGGTCACACTGGTTTGCGCTGAAAGGGTATTAAGCGTGGTGTTCCAGTTGACCGTCGCATTTTTGACGGCATTACCGTTTACGTCTTTCACCACTGCGGTGTAGGTAATGCGGTCGGTGTTGACTACCGCGTGGTCAGAACTGGCCTTGAGGCTCTCAACCCTGGCGGTGGTCGCATCGCCAATAAATGTTACCGGCTCCGCGTTTATCGCCGCCGTTGAACCGACAACTGTTGCGCTAACCGTTGCCGTTCCGGCCGTTGTCGTTGACGCCGTTACAACCGCCTGACCCGCTTCGTTGGTTTTTGTGCTGGCGCTGGCAAGCTTCACGCTGCTGTTATCTACACGCCACGCCACATCCACACCGCTAAGCGGGTTATGGTTGGCGTCTTCGACGGTGGCGGTCCAGCGTATGGTCGCGTTCCCGTCAGCCACCGCCTCTTTTTTATCCGCACTCAGGCTCGTAAATTGCGCTGTCGCCGGATTACCGGTCACGGAGAGAGTAAGCGTCTGACCGCTACCATTCACCGTCGCGGTAACCGTCATGTTGCCCGCTTTGCGCGATGAGAAGCGCGTTTCAGCCTGCCCTTGCGCATTGGTCATTGCTGAAACGGGCGTCAGGGTCACATCAGCCGCATTACTGCTGCTCCAGTTAACGGCAACGCCTGGTACAGGGTTCTGATGGCTGTCCACCACGGTTGCGGTTAACAGTACGGTATCGCTGTCAGCCACAATGCCGGTCGTTTTATCCGCCGTGAGGGTAGCCAGCTTTGCCGTGGTGGTGTCACCGGTGAAGGTCAGTTTTGTCACGCGTAACGTGTTACTGCCGAACGTGGCCTGAAGAGAATATTCCCCCGCGGTTTCAGAACGTAAAGTCACGCTCGCCTCACCCGATGCATTCGTCACGCTGCTCGTATCGGACAACGTCGCGCCGGAAGGGCTCACCGCCCAGCCAACCTTCGCTCCGTCAACCGGGTTATCATTGGCATCCACAACGGTAGTGCGCACGGTGATACCGTCGGTGCCATTGGCTACCGCCGTCACGCTGTCGGCGGCCATCTCCGTCATTTTCGCGGTCGTGAGATCGGCCGTGAAGGTTGCGCTGTCAGCACGAACGGGTGCGCTTTCAGCGGTCTGAGCCGTGATTACAACGCTGCCTGATTTCAGCGAGGTAACCACCAGCGAGGCATTGCCCTGCGCATCCGTCCGCGTACTGCTGGCGGCGAGCTTAACGTCTGGGTTATCTGCCGACCAGTTAACCTCTACGCCCGAAATGGCGTTACCCTGCAGATCGCGCACCTGCGCCGTCCAGGTAATACTGTCGCTGCCGTTGGCCACGGCCTGTTGCTTATCGGCCACCACGGCGGCGATACGCTGCGTGCTGGTGTCTGCGACAAACGTTACGGCTTCCGCTTTCACCGCATTCTGCTGATTTACATCAGCATAAACCCAGGCAACGCCCGTTTTTGCTGACGACAGCGACAGCGTTGCGTTTCCGGCGGCGTCGGTAACCGAGGTTTTGCTTCCTGCGGTCGTGCCATCTTCCCGCTTCACCGTCCAGTTAACCGCCACGCCTTCAAGCGGATGATTGCTGTTATCTGCGACCTGCGCGGTATACGTTACGCTGTCGCTGTTATTGGCAACAATGCGGGTTTTATCGACATTGACCGATCTCACCTGTGCGCTGGCGCTGTCCGCAACAAATTTTAGCGTCGGGGTAGAGAGCGGGTTACCGTCCGCCAGTTGCGCACTCACTGTCGTCGAAACCACGTCACGGCTAATGAGCTGAATGCTGGCCTGCCCTTGTTCATTGGTGAGGGTGCGTTCAGCAGACAGCAGAACCGCAGCGTTATCCGCTGTCCATTTCACCTCTTGCCCCGAAACGGGATTGCCGGACCGATCGACAACGCTTGCCACTACGACAATTGGCGTTACGCCGTCTGCCGGTGCGCTTACGGTCGACGGACTGAGTGATGCAAGTTCCACAACCTCGGACACCGCCTCTTCAGTCACAGAGGCGGTAGCAAGCTTAATATTGCCGTCGATGAACGTCTGAATGGTGAGGGTGGCAGGCGCGGTTCCGCTGATAAGCGTTGCGCTGTATACGCCGCTGCTCGTTTCGCGAAACGCGCTTATTTGCGGTGCGACAGGCGCCGCGGTGCCTGTAACGGCATTTTTCACGGTGATCGATGCGCCAAGACGCTCCGATAGCCCGGTTGCGGCCTCGCCGGATGCGGTTTTTAGCGCCAATGTTAATACCGACTGACTGGTGCCATCCGCCGGTAAGCGGGACGGAGACGCCGTCAGGCTGGGCTGCAGCGTGGTCACGTCCATGCCGTTTACGTTCACCGTCATCCGCGCCGTATCAGAAGCGTTACCGTGCTTATCCCAGGCCGTTGCGGTTAACGTATACGCGTTGGAACCGCCATTTTTCCAGGCTGGAAGCGTAATTACCACCTGGGCCGGATCGGCACCCGGTGTGATTTTGCCGCCGTTACGTATCAAGTTGTCACCCTGCCAGTCGATGCGTTCGAGCCCGTATTTCGTTTTAACCTTCGCGGTTATGGTCTGGCGGGCATTTTCATTCCCGGCAATGTTTTCTGGCAGTGCGAGCGAAATCAGCTCCTGCTTACGGTAATCCAGGACAATATTGTTATTACGATCGACCAGCTCCTGACGTGACCCCAGCAGCGTACGGCGTGCCCCCACCCGGTCCGCATCAAGCTGCGTGCGCAGCGGCACGCCCGGCGCCCAGTTGACCGCAAGGTTAAACTGCGTATCCGATGCCTCGCCCTTACCCATTTTTTGGTTTACACCCAGGGTAACCAGCGGAACGGGCGTATAGCTCAGTCCAACGGTTACGGCGTAAGGATCTTTCTGACGATCGTCCTCATCGTCACCGAAAAGCCCGACGTGCTGACCATAGTATTGTTCGTAGACGAGGTTCGCCCCAAGCTGCGGATAGGCGGGAAGATACCCGGTTGCACGCAGGTCAAAGCCGTTCGCCACGCGCTCGTCATAATCGCGATAGCGGGACGAAGACATCCAGTCGCTTAAACGGTAGTAGCCGTTGGCTGAAAGACGCAGATAGTCCCAGCCTAGCTCGGCTCCAACACCAAGGCGCTGATGCTGATTCGCCGAAACCTGGCGATCGTAAAAGGTATTCACGCCCCACATCCATGCGGTATTAAATTCACGGTAGCCAAACCCGACATTAACGATATTTCTGTCGTCGTGACGACGGCCACCCAACTGGGTGAACACCAGCGACGTTTTTTGCTCGTATAAAGGGATAAGCAGATCTAACTCCGCGTCCTGAATGGAAAAATGCTCATCAGTACCGATATTCAGACGCGTGGTACCAAATTGATTTAACCAGGACTCAATTTCCTGCGTGGCGGTATTTGTTGCCTGGGACGTAATTGCGCTGGCGACAGAACGGCCACTGCCGCTCTCCAGCAGTGACCCCGCCTGCACGGCGGTTTGTGCCACTACCCGCTCGGTGGTTTGCGGCTCGGCTACCTTATCCTGCGCGGCGACGGGCGTCGCGCCCAGCGAAAATAACGACGGCGGAAGGAGTTGCAGTGCTATTTGCAACCAGGCTGCACATTTTTTCAGGCTCATTAAATTCATCCTTGAATAAAAAAAGAGCCATAGTACGTATCAGGACTTAAAGATAAAGTCGGCGCGTTTATTTTAAGAATCTATAAATATAAGCATTCACCTTATAAATATATTTCAGCCCCCCTTTCCCCTTCAGCCCAAATATTCAATCACCGACAACCCGCCGTTATAATCCGTGCTGTAAATAATTCCCTGCGCATCCACAAAAACATCACACGACTGGATCACCTGCGGGCGATTCGGGCGTGTATCCATCATCCTTTCAGGTGCAGCAGGTACCAGCGCCCCCGTTTCCACCGGGCGGTAGGGATTCGAAATGTCATACGCACGCACCCCTGCATTCTGAAAGGTGGCGAAGATCAGCGTGGAACTGACAAAGCTTCCCGGCCGGTTTTCGTGCAGATTATGCGGGCCGAAATGCGCGCCTTTCGCCACGTAGTCTCTTTCATTTGGCTGCGGGAAGGTGGAGATACTTACCGGGTTCGACGGCTCGCGGATATCAAACAGCCAGATGAGTTTCTCGCCGTCCTCCTGGTTGTCGAGCACCGCTTCGTCGAGCACCACCAGTAGATCGCGGTCCGGCAGCGGCAGCGCGGTATGCGTCCCGCCACCAAACGGCGGGCTCCAGTTGCGGTGGCTAATCAGCTTCGGCTGAGTGCGATCTTTGACATCCAGCAGAGTTAAACCACCGTCACGCCAGCTGCCGTATGCCGTATCCCCGGCAATAATGGCATGATGCAGCGCGTAGCGTTTGCCTTCCGGCCACTCTGGCCGTTCACCTGCGGCCTGGTTCATCCCCGGCAGCCACCAGCGCCCCGCCACTTCGGGCTTACGCGGATCGGCCAGGTCGATGGTCAGGAAGATATAGTCGGTAAAGCCGTCGATCAGCGCCGACACATAGGCCCAGCGACCGCCGACGTACCAGATGCGGTGGATACCAATGCCATTTAACGACAGAAAGCCGATTTCACGCGGCCTGTCCGGCGTGGAGATATCAAATACGCGCAGCCCGGCGCTCCAGCCTTTGTCCTGCACGTCGCTGACGGTCTCCCCCACCTGACGGGTGTAGTAGACCTTTTCATCGGCGAAGCGGGCATCGGCAAACAGATCCCGGGCGTTAATCACCAGCAGTAAATCGTCGTGTGCCTGCAAATGCACATTCCAGGTGCCGGGCGGCGCAGGTACATAACCCGCCGCTTTCGGGTTTTTCGGGTCGCGCACGTCAACAATCGAAAAGCCCTGCGACACCATATGACCAATATACGCATAACCGCGGTGCACCATCAGTTGCACGCCGTCCGGGCGACCGCCCTGGTCGCTATGGCCAATCAGCCGCATATTGCGGCTGTATTCAGGGGTGGGTAATGTTGTCACCTTTAGCTCCTTTCGCCGGGTGGCTGCAGCGCCTTACCCGGCCTACCACACCGTAGGCCCGGTAAGCGAAGCGCCACCGGGCACTATTTTGACTTCGCTTCCAGCGTCACAAACCACGGCGCAATAAAGTCTTCGGTCTGTCCCCAGCCCGGAATGATTTTCCCCAGCGACGCCACGTTCACCGCACCCGGCTGGGCGGTCAGCAGCGCCTGCGGGATCGCCGCTGCTTTAAAATCATAGGTCGCAGGCGTCGGCTCTCCGGCAATCTTGTTAGCGATCAGACGCACGTTAGTTGCCCCAATCAGCTTTGGATCCACCGCCACGCTCACTGCCCACGGGCTTCCCGGCTCGCGCATCAGCTGTAAGTCCTGGTTGGAGATGTCGATGCTGTAGAGCTTGATTTCAGTGCGGCCATTCTCCTTCAGGGCTTTATACGCCCCCTGGCTGAAGGCGTCCCAGGTGCCCCAGATAGCGTCGATTTTACCTTTCGGGTATTTCGCCAGAATTGCCCCGACCTTGTTGGCGGTATCGCCCTGCACGTCCGACGACACCGCGCCAATAGACTCCAGCTCTTTGATATTCGGGTACTGTTTTTGCAGTTCCTTATACGCCGCCTGACGACGCTCCATCGGCGGGAAACCGGCGACCCACAGCTTGACGATATTGGCCTTGCCGTTGAAATCTTTCGCCAGCTGGCCGAAGGAGAGATTCGTCAGGGAGGCATCGTCCTGCTGGGTGACCGTCACACCTGGGATCTCGCCGTTGACGGCGGTATCAAACACCGAAACCTTAATCCCGGCATCCACCGCCTTCTTCACCAGCGCGGTCGCATACGGATCACGCCCCTGAGAGAGAATAATCCCGTCATATTTCTGGCTGATCGCCTGATTCACAAAGTCCTGGAATTTTGCGTCGTCACCGTTGCTTAAAAAGGTGCTGACCTTAAAGCCAAGTTTTTTCCCTTCCTGGATCGCCCCGGCGACAAACTGCGTGGTGTTGTCATCCGAGCCAAGGTTGCGGATCACCGCAATGCGAATGGGGCCGTCGTGGTTGGCAATGGCCGCCGGAACCGGTGCAGGCGTGGCCGCAAAGCCCGGCAGAGAGGTGAGTAACCCAAGAGCCACCAAAGAGAGTGCAATCTTTTTCATTTTTTATCCCGTTGTGTTGTCAGCGTTTTTGTATGTAAGTAATCGCCAGCGCCACGGCAAGCACCAGCCCTTTTATAATGTCCATGGCGTAATACGGTACGGAGAGCATCACCAGCCCGTTCGACAGCACGCCCAGAATGACCGCCCCCACCAGCGTTCCCAGCGCGTTCGGCTTGCCGGAACCGGCCAGCGAAAAGCCGATCCACGCTGCCGCCACCGCGTCCATCAGATACCCGCCGCCCGCATTCACCTGCGACGACCCAATGCGCGAGGCCAGCAAAATCCCGCCCAGTCCGGCCAGCAGCGAGGCAAGCACGTAGGCCGCGACCTTGTAACGCGTGATGCGAATGCCTGAAAGGCGCGCCGCCTCCGGGTTACCGCCGATGGCGTACATGCGCCGGCCGTGGGTGGTCAGTGACAATCCCAGCTGTGCCAGCAGGGTCACCGCCAGCATGATGATGACGATGGTCGGCACCTGCCCCAGCAGGCTGAACGCCGCCGGAATGGTTCCTTCCGCCATATCACCGCTCGGCAGCACCATGTTTTCGGTAATCGAGCCGCCGTAGCTGTAGGTCATCGCCACGCCCTGTATCACGAACAGGCTGGCAAGCGTCGCGAGCATGTCCGGAATACGCAGAATGACGATCAGAAAGGCGTTAAACAGCCCGACCAGGGTACAGAGCGCAAGGGTGATCACAATCGATTCGGTGGTGCCGAAGCCGTGCCAGACGAAGAGCGAGATCACCAGCGCATTCGCCAGCGACGCCGTTGAGCCGACGGAGAGATCAAACCCGCCCACGGTGAGTGAAATCGATACGCCGATGGCGATCACCGTCACGATGGCGATCGAGCGCAGAATGTTGATGATGTTGTTCGGGTCGAGGAAGCTGTCCGACGCCAGGCCAAAAACCACCACCAGCGCCACCACGGTGAGCAACATGCCCCACCTGTAGAGAAAGTCGAAAATCTGTTGACGGCCAGACGCCGCCGCAGTCACTGAAAGGGCTTTGCTCACGACGCCGTTCCTCCGGTTGAATAATAAAGTAGTGTCTCTTCCCGCGCCTCGACCCCGGGGATTTCCGCCACGATGCGTCCGTCCCAGAGCACGCAGATGCGGTCGCACAGCCCTACCAGTTCGGCAAACTCGCCCGAAGCGTAAATCACCCCTTTGCCCTCGCGGGCCAGGCCGTCGATCAGTTGAAACAGATCGGTCTTCGCTTTGACGTCAACGCCCTTGGTCGGCTCGTCAAATATGAGCACGCTGGCGTCATTGCGCAGCCATTTGCCAATAGCAACCTTCTGCTGGTTACCGCCAGAAAGCCGACGTAAAACCTGCCCCGGCCCGCGTGTTCGCACGCCAACGCGGGCTATCACCGCTTCCGCCCAGCGCCACGCCTGACGATGGCCAAAGAGACTCCAGCGCGAAAAGCTGGTATCTGCCGTCACGGCCAGGTTCATGCTCACCGGCTCGTCGATGAAAATCCCCTCCTTGCGCCGCTCCTCCGGTACCAGCGCCAGCCCCCGCAGCACGGAATCGGCCGGATCGCGCGGTTTCCAGGGCTGATGATTGAGCTCGCCACGCTCCACCCGGCTTTTGCTGGCACCAAACAGCGCCTTGCAAAGTTCGGTTTTGCCTGCGCCCGCCAGCCCGGCAATGCCGAGGATTTCGCCTTTACGCAGATGCAGGGAGATATCTTTCAGCAACGCGTCGTCGTGCAGCCCCTCCACCCGCAGCAGCGTCTCGTCGCTATGCACAGGACGGGCTGGCGGGTAGATATCGCTCAGTTCGTGGCCGAGCATCTTCTCGACGATCGCTTCACCGCTGAGATCCGCCATCGGGCCGGTCTCAATCAGCTTGCCATCACGCAGCACCGTTAAGGTGTCACAGATGGCTTTCAGTTCATGAATGCGGTGCGAGATAAACACCACGCCAATGCCCTGCTGCTTTAAACGCCGCACCACCGCGAACAGGCGTTCACTGTCGTGGGCATCCAGCGGTGCGGTAGGTTCATCGAGGATCAAAAAACGGCAGTGATGCGACAGCGCCCGCGCCAGCAGGATCTGCTGTTTTTCAGCCAACGAACAGCTGTCGATGGAACGGCGAACGTCCAGCGTAACGTCGAGCTGCGCCAGCGCCTGCTTCGCCTGTTGACGAATAGCACGCCAGCGGTAGCGATGTCCCGGCTGCGCCAGCTGGTCGAGCATGATGTTTTCAGCGATGCTCAGCCCCGGAACCAGCGCCACGTCCACTTCCTGCTGCACAAGGTGGATCCCCAGCCGTTTGGCATCGAGCGGTTCGCGGATCGTCACCGGCTGGTTATTAATGCAGATCTCCCCCTCATAGCGATCGTGCGTTCCGCACAGCACCGCCATCAGCGTCGATTTCCCTGCGCCGTTAGCCCCGGTCAATGCATGCACCGATCCGCCGTTCAGGGTAAAGTCCACGCGCGACAGCGCCTGAAAGCCGGAAAAGGCCAGGCTGATACCGCGCATCTCAAGGCGACTGGAAACCATCCGCGTAGGATCCTCATTAATAGTTTGATTTATTGAATTTTTCACAGCTCCGGTTGACTGACAACGACAGAAAAGGCATAAGATAAAGCCAAATATTATTAGCCATCCGGATGTCCAGACATAACATCGGGTTAGCGCTTGCTAAAAAAGGACAACACCATGAGCAACACCGATATCCGCGTCGTTCCCGGCCCGGCGAACTACTTTTCTCACCCCGGAAGCCTTGCGCATCTGCATGACTTCTTCACCCCGGAGCAGCTTTCCCGCGCGGTGTGGATCTACGGCGAACGCGCGCTTGAAGGCGCTCGTCCCTACCTGCCGGAGAGCTTTGCGGCCCCCGGCGCAAAACACTTGTTGTTCAAAGGCCACTGCAGCGAGCGTGACGTCACCCATCTGGTGAATGAATCTGGCAGCGAGGCGGCCGTGGTGATTGGTGTTGGCGGCGGAGCGGTGATGGATACGGTCAAAGCCGTGGCGCGTCGTTTGGGCGTTCCGTTCGTGGGTATCCCGACTATCGCCGCTACCTGTGCGGCATGGACGCCGCTCTCCGTCTGGTACAACGATGCCGGGCAGGCGCTGCAGTTTGAAATTTTCGACGATGCCAACTTCCTGGTGCTGGTGGAGCCGCAAATCATCCTTAACGCCCCGGCGGAATACCTGCTGGCTGGTATCGGCGATACCCTGGCGAAGTGGTATGAAGCGGTTGTACTCGCACCGCAGCCTGAACACCTGCCGCTGACCGTACGTCTGGGGATTAACGGCGCGCTGGCTATCCGCGACGTGCTGCTGGAACGCAGCGAGGACGCGCTGGCTGACCAGCAGCGCGGCGAAGTAACGCAGGCATTCAGGGATGTGGTGGATGCCATTATTGCCGGTGGCGGCATGGTCGGTGGGCTCGGCGAACGTTATACACGCGTGGCGGCGGCACATGCGGTGCATAACGGCTTAACCGTCCTGCCGCAGACGGAAAAATACCTGCACGGCACCAAAGTGGCCTACGGCATTCTGGTGCAAAGCGCCCTGCTCGGTCAGGACGACGTGCTGGCGCAGCTTATCACCGCGTATCAGCGCTTTAACCTGCCGACCCGGCTTCGCGAGCTGGAGGTGGATATCAACAACCGTGACGAACTGGACAAGGTCATCAATCACACCCTGCGCCCGGTGGAGTCGATTCACTATTTGCCCGTGGCGCTCACACCTGACGTTCTGCGCGCGGCGTTCGAGAAAGTGGAATCCTTCAGCCGTTAAACGCGCCGAGCGACTATACCTAATGATGATTCTCACCACTCTCGCAACGAGGTCATCATGCAGATCGATTTAACAGGTAAGAAAGCGCTGGTTACCGGTGCCAGCCGGGGATTGGGCCGTGCTATCGCGCTGTCGCTGGCACGCGCCGGTGCCGATGTGGTTATCACGTATGAAAAGTCCGTCGATAAAGCCCAGGCCGTGGTTGATGAGATAAGCGCGCTGGGGCGGCACAGTGAGGCGGTTCAGGCCGACAGCGCCAGTGCAGAGGCTATTCAGGACGCAGTCACCCATGCGGCGCGCACCCTCGGCGGGCTGGACATTCTGGTCAATAACGCCGGTATCGCCCGCGGCGGCCCGCTGGAGTCCATGACGCTGGCGGATATCGATGCCCTGATTAACGTCAACATTCGCGGCGTGGTGATCGCCACTCAGGAAGCGCTGGTACACATGTCTGACGGCGGACGCATTATCAATATCGGTAGCTGTCTGGCAAACCGCGTGGCGATGCCGGGTATCTCCGTCTACTCCATGACCAAATCCGCGCTTAACTCCTTCACGCGCGGTCTGGCGCGGGATCTGGGGCCCCGCGGTATTACCGTGAACCTGGTGCATCCCGGCCCAACCAACAGCGATATGAACCCGGAGGACGGCGAACAGGCAGAAGCCCAGCGTCAGATGATTGCCGTCGGTCATTACGGACAACCGGAAGATATCGCGGCGGCGGTCACCTTCCTCGCCAGCCCGGCCGCCGGACAGATCTCCGGTACGGGGCTGGATGTGGACGGCGGTTTGAACGCCTGATCGCACATTTTCTGCAAGCCTCTGTCGCCCGGCAGAGGCGTTTTCGCACCGCCTCGACGGTTTGCGTTTTGCCTCTTACCTGCATTTGTTCTCCGCTCTACAGTAGCCCATAAGAAATTCGGAATTTATCTAATAGTCTTATTATTTCCTTATACTTTGTGTGGGCGTACAGTGGAGGTACGGATGAAGATTGTCTGGTCCAATGGGGCAAAGAAGGCATTTTTAAAGATTGACGAGCGATATCAGCGTCGCATTGAGTTGAAGCTTGTTGAGCTGGATGACCGCTCGGCTCCACGGCCCGATATAAAAAAAATATCGGCGACAGAAGATCACTACCGGCTACGCGTTGGCGATTACCGCATCGTCTATACGCTTCGGGACGACCCCGATAACCATTGTTATGTTTTGGCCGTTAAGCGCAGAACATCAACAACTTACCTGCACGAGGAGAAAGCCACCTATGGCTGTTCAGCTAATTAAGGACGATAACGGAAAAACGCAGTACGTGGTTATTCCCTATGATGAATATTTTCGTATGTGCCTGCAGATGGCGGAAATCGACGACGAAACCGACGACGATCTGGAGGATATTGAAGTCGAACACGATGAGCTGGATGACGTTGAACTTCCAGGTGAGGTTTGCAGCATCATGACCTGGCAGAACGTCAGCCTGCAGGCCGCCTGGCGCATCCTGCGCGGCATGTCCCAGCAGGAGGTGGCAGAGAAACTCGGCATCAGCCAGTCTGCCGTATCACAGCTGGAAGCGCTGGACTCCCGTCCGCAAAAGCGCACCCGTGAAAAGCTGGCGGCGATCTACGGCTGTAAACAGGAACAGATCAGCCTCTATTTACCGAAAGAGGGTTAACAGCACTTCGCCCCGCCCTTGCCGCCGTAACGGGCGTCCTGGCGATCGCGGAAAAATTCGTCGTAGGTCATTGGCGTCTGGTCCGGATGGTTGACGCGCATATGCTCGACGTAGTTGTCGTAGTCCGGCACGCCAATCATCATTTTGGCGGCCTGGCCTAAGTATTTGCCTGCTTTCGAAAGGGTGTCGAACATAAGTCATTTCTCGTTTGTTTCCCTCACCCCGGCCCTCTCCCAAAGGGAGAGGGAGGATAAGAAATGTAGGCCGGGTAAGCGCTAGCGCCACCCGGCACACAGGTTAATGCGCCCCTTTCGCCTGGGTCACAATCTCGTCCAGGTTCTCAGGCATCGGTTCATACGGCGTCTCTTTCGCTGTCGGCTTGTCTTCTTTCAGCGCCGCCAGCGCGGTCTTCAGAGAATACAACGCCAGTACCACGACCACCACCATAAAGAAGATGGTCAGCCCGGCATCCAGACGATTGTTAAACACCAGCTGCGACAGCTGTGATTCCGTATATTGCGCCGGGATTTTACCGCTGTCGATCATCGCCTGGAACTTATTGGCAATCGCCAGGAAGCCCACTTTATTGTCCGGGCTGAAGGCTTTCTGCCAGCCCGCCGTCAGGGTACAAATCAGCAGCCAGGAAGTAGGCAGCAGCGCCACCCAGGCATAACGCTGGCGCTTCATCTTGAACAGCACCACCGCACACAGCATCAGCGCCATCCCTGCCAGCATCTGGTTAGCGATACCGAACAGCGGCCACAGCGTGTTAATACCGCCCAGTGGATCCACCACGCCCTGATGCAGGAAGTACCCCCACGCCAGCACGCACAAGGCCGTTGCCAGCAGGTTCGCCGGGAGCGAATCGGTACGCTTCAGGTTCGGGGAGATCACGCCCAGCAGATCCTGCAGCATAAAGCGCGCCGCACGCGTCCCCGCATCCACCGCCGTCAGAATAAACAGCGCTTCAAAGAGAATGGCGAAGTGATACCAGAACGAGACATCCATCAGCCCGCCCAGCGCACCGTGAAGGATGTAGGCCATGCCCACCGCCAGCGTAGGCGCGCCACCCGCGCGGGAGATAATCGACTGCTCGCCCACTTCACTGGCGATACTCGATAACGTATCCGGGGTAATGGCAAAGCCCCAGCCGCTTACCACCTGTGCTGCGGATGCCACCACGTCGGCGGTGCCCGCCGGAGCCAGAACCGCCATTGGGCTGTTCATCGCGAAGTAGACGCCCGGGTCGATAATGCAGGCAGAGACCAGCGCCATGATCGCCACGAAGGACTCCATCAGCATGCCGCCGTAGCCAATCAGGCAGGCCTGATTTTCATTCGCCAGCATCTTCGGCGTGGTCCCGGAGGCAATCAGCGCGTGGAAGCCAGACACCGCACCACAGGCGATGGTAATAAACAGGAACGGGAACAGGTTACCGGTCCAGACCGGGCCCGTACCGTCAACGAATTTGGTTAACGCTGGCATGGTCAGCGTCGGACGCATGATCAAAATACCGACAGCCAGCCCGACGATGGTGCCAATTTTCAGGAACGTAGAGAGGTAATCACGCGGGGCCAGCAGCAGCCATACCGGCAGCACTGCCGCCACAAACCCATACCCCACCAGCATCCAGGTTAGCTGTACGCCGGTAAAGTCGAAGAACGGTGCCCAGGTTGGGCTTTCTGCCACCCAGCCGCCGGAGATAATGGCGAACACCAGCAGCACCAGACCAATCACTGACACCTCACCAATGCGTCCCGGACGCAGGTAGCGAATGTAGATCCCCATAAAAATGGCCAGCGGAATGGTGAACGCGACGGTGTAAGTCCCCCACGGACTGTGGGTCAGCGCTTTCACCACAATCATCGCCAGCACCGCAAGGATGATCACCATGATCATAAAGGTCGCCACCAGCGCAATCACCCCGGCCGTCGCGCCCATCTCCTCTTTCACCAGCTCGCCAAGCGAACGGCCATCGCGACGGGTGGAGACGAACAGCACCATAAAGTCCTGTACGGCCCCCGCCAGCACCACGCCGGCAAGGATCCAGATCATCCCCGGCAGATAGCCCATCTGCGCCGCCAGCACCGGCCCCACCAGCGGGCCTGCCCCGGCAATCGCCGCAAAGTGGTGACCGAACAGCACTTTCTTATCGGTCGGAACGTAGTCCAGCCCGTCGTTATGACGAACGGCGGGCGTCATGCGCGTGCCATCAACCGCCAGCACCGTTTTGGCGATATAGCGACCATAAAAACGATACGCGATCAGATAAATGCAGACGGAGGCAACGACAATCCAGAGCGCATTGATCTGTTCCCCCCGGTTGAGGGCGATATAGCCCAGGGCAAAAGCTCCCACAACGGAAAGCAGTGCCCATGTAAGGTATTTCCCTGAGTTGTTCATAGTTGTTGTCCGTTGTTGTGGAACAGTGAGATGTTACATTTTGTTTCTAGAACAACGCGTAAAATTTAACAACTTTGAAACGCAATAATGCGTGGTCAAACCAGAGATTTACACCACAGTGTTAAGTCGATCACTTTCAGGCTGAAACAACCCCGTCGCTGTCATCGGTCACACTTCTGCGTTTTTCGTCCTGGCTCAACCTTACGGGATGATTTGTATCATTTTTTTTACGCTCAACCTCGCCAGAATGACCCTGCGCGATCGCGCGCTTACCGCTTACAAGGAAAAGGAAATGAATCTGGATCGCTACATTGAAGAGCTGAAAAGCCTGGTGAACGTGGACTGCGGCACCCAGACCATCGCGGGCGTTGCCGCCGTGGCTGGCATTTTAGAATCTCTCTGGCAACGCGAAGGCTGGCATACCGGGCAGGTAAACCTGGGCGAGAAAGTTGGCCCGGGCCTCTTCGTCAGCAACAAGCCGCAGGCAGAGCAGTTCGACGTGCTGCTGGTCGGCCATCTTGATACCGTTTTTGCCCCCGGCACCGTGGCCGAACGCCCGTTGAGCGAGGACGATACGCGTCTCTACGGCCCCGGCGTGTCTGATATGAAAAGCGGACTGCTCAATATTCTGTGGGCAATGCGCGAGCTAGATCCTGCGGATAAAGATCGCCTGGCAATCGCGGTCGCGATGAACCCGGACGAAGAAACGGGCTCGGTATACTCCCACGAATGGATCGGTGCGCTGGCACAACGCTCCCGCTGCGTGCTGGTGTGCGAAGCTGCCCGTGCTGATGGCTCTCTGGTGAAAGCACGTAAAGGTATGGCGGGCTATCACCTTACCTTCAAGGGCGTGGCGGCACACGCGGGTAACGACCCGGAAAAAGGCCGTTCGGCAATCACTGCGCTGGCAAACAGCATCGTTGCCCTGAATGCGCTGAGCGACGGGTCGCGCGGCACCACGCTCAACGTAGGGGTGATTAGCGGCGGCAGCGCGGCAAACGTGGTGGCGGACCACGCCGTGGCCGAGCTCGACGTTCGCTTCTGGGAAAACGACGAGTACGACCGGGTGAATCAGGCGCTGGAAGCCTTATGTGAAAAAGGCTTTTTAGAGGGTGTGACGACGACGCTGACGCGGGTCAATCACAAACCGGCGATGGCAGCAAGCATTGCGACTCAGGCACTGATGCAGCAGGTTGAAGCGGCAGGTAAAGCGGAAGGCATCGCCATTACCTGGCAGGCGGTCGGCGGCGGCAGCGATGCCAACCACACCGCTGCGCTGGGTATCCCCACGCTTGACGGCTTAGGGCCGATTGGCGCGGGCTTCCACAGCCCGGCGGAGTGGCTGGACAAAGCGTCCATTGCGCCGCGAATTCGGTTACTTAAACGCGTCGTCTCAATGCTCTAATTTTGTACTACACCGTCCCCTCTCCCTGTGGGAGAGGGTTAGGGTGAGGGCAACAGGCCGCACAACATTACCCCAGCACCATCGTACTCAACCGGCAGGTACAGCACCGCCGTCCCTGCTCGTCGAACACCACAATCTCCCAACTCTGGCTGGATCGACCCAGATGCAGCGGCTGACACACGCCGCGCACGGTCCCCTGCGCTACCGCACGATGATGGGTAGCATTCAGCTCCGTTCCCACCACGTTCTGCCCGTCGCGGGTCATCAGAAAACCAGCCATCGAGCCCAGCGTTTCCGCCAGCGCCGCCGACGCGCCACCGTGCAGCAGGCCAAACGGCTGATGGGTGCGCGCATCCACCGGCATTTCCGCTTCCAGCGTATCGTCGCCAAGGCGGGTATAAACAATGCCCAGATGCGCCACCAGCGTGTTCTGGCTGGTGGCGTTCAGCGCATCTAACGATAAATGGCGTTTCCAGATCATTACGCCCCCAGCGTGGAGCCGCCGTCCACCACGATATCCTGCAGGGTGATATGGCTGGCAGCATCGGAGGCCAGGAACAGGATCGTGCTGGCAATCTCCTGAGGACGGGCAATTTTCCCGAGCGGGATCCCCAGCTTAAACTGCTCGCCAAAACCGCGAATGCGCTGCTGCTCCGCATCGTCGCAGGTCCACAGGGTGCGCTGCATATCGGTATCCGTTGACCCCGGCGACACCAGATTACAGCGCACGCCGCTGCCCGCCAGCTCCAGCCCGACGGTGAGGGCCAGGCTTTTCAGAGCCGCTTTCGAGGCGCCATAGGCACTCATCCCGATGCGCGGCGTGTGGGCCGCGTCGGACGCCACGGTGACAATCGCCCCGCTCTGCTGACGACGGAACTGGCCCATCGTCTGTTGAAAGAGGTTAAACGCCCCGCCAACGTTGACCGCAAACGTCTGCTGCCAGTCCTCCTGCGAAAGCTGGTCCGTGGCGCCCATGCGCAGAATGCCGGCGGCGTTGACCAGTACGTCCAGACGTTCCTCTACGGCGAGCAAGCGCCCGCAGACATCGCTCACCTGCGCCGCGTCAGATACGTCCAGCGTTTGGGTAGCAAACGGATAATTTCCCTGCGGGAAGGCCAGATCGAATCCGGTCACCTTCGCGCCCGCGTCGGCAAAGGCCAGCGCCGTCGCATAACCAATCCCCTTACCCGCCCCTGTCACCCAGACGGTTTTGCCGGTGAAATCAAAAACCATTACTGCACCTCGCGGGAGAGTAGCGCCCACCAGGCGTCGAGGGTCGGATTTTTTGCCAGCATCACGAAATCGATATCGCCGTGGACTTTACGCCAGCGTGCGGCGAGCGCCATCATGCGCACCGAATCCAGGCCGTAGTCGATCAGGTTTTCGTCATCCATCGGTTCGTCGGTTTCATCGAGTAATGGCAGGATGAGCTCACGCAGCGCCGCTTTTGAGGCCGGAACCGACGGCAACAGATCATCGGTCATCACCACGCGGCCGGAACGCCCCGCCACATAGTTGAGCGACATCAGGTGCTCTTCGCGGGTGAAATCTGCCAGCGCGTCGGCAATAAAGAAGGGTTTGATGTCGCGCATAAACGCATCGGTGGCGGTGGTCATGCAGCCGATGTGGGCATACACGCCGGTGATCAGCAGCTGATTGCGGCCTGTCTCTTTCAGCATCAGCTCCAGCGGCGAGCGATGAAACGCGCTGTAGCGCCACTTCACCAGCACGGTGTCCGCTTCGTCCGGGGTCAGTTCAGCGACGATGCGCTGCTGCTCCGGGGAGCGGGTCAGGCCCGGGCCCCACATGTCATTCAGCAGGGCGCGGTCTTCGTCGCTCTGCTCTTTCGGCTGGGCGGTGTAGTAAACCGGAATGTTGTGCGCTTTACAGTACGCGCGCAGCCTGGCGATGTTCGCCACCACCTGCTGCATCATCGCGCTGTTTTCGCCCCAGAAGTTCAGGAAATACTCCTGCATATCGTGGATCAGCAGCGCGGCACGTTCAGGCTCAAACGCCCAGTTCACTTTACTTGTCGGCAACTCTGCGGCAGTTGGCAGCGCGTAAGCGGTTAATTTTGGAATAGCCATACTCTGTTCCTCAGGCCCGGGCGCGTTCAGCGATCCACAGGCGCAACTGTTTCTTATCGACTTTGCCGACCGGCGTTAACGGCAGCGCATCCACGCTCTCCACGCGATCCGGCAGTTTGAATTCGGCAACGCCCTGCTCGCGCAGGAAGCGACGCACCTCAACCGCGCGCAGCGGCTGTTTCACCACCAGAAACGCGCAGCTTTTCTCGCCCAACAGGCTGTCCTCCATGCTCACCAGCGCGGCGTGGATCACCGCCTCATGGCGCAGCAGCAGGTTTTCGATCTCTTCAGCGGCGATCTTCTCCCCGCCGCGGTTGATCTGATCTTTCTCGCGCCCCTGCACGGTGATGTACCCCTGCTCGTCGATGGCAATCAGATCGCCGGAGCAGTAAAACCCGTTGGCATCAAAGGCGCTGGCGTTGTGTTCCGGGCTGTTGAAATAGCCGCGGAAGGTGTACGGCCCGCGGGTCATCAGACGCCCTGTTTCGCCACGCGGCAGCGGGTTGCCGTGCTCGTCCGCCACCCATACTTCGTCATCCGGGCACATCGGACGGCCCTGGGTGTGGATGATGCGATCCGGGGTATCATCGAGAGCGGTGTAATTCACCAGCCCTTCCGCCATGCCGAACACCTGCTGTAGCTGGCAGCCAATTTCCGCCGGAATACGCGCGGCAAGCGTGGCGGAGAGGCGTGCGCCCCCCACCTGCAGCAGCTTCAGCGATTTAAGCTGCGCATTGCCCGCGCCGTCGGCAATCGCCTGCAACCACAGGCTGACCGCCGGGGGTACCAGCGAGGTGACGTTAATTTGATGGCGTTCAATCAGCGGGAAGCAGATCGTGGCGCTCGGATCGTGCGCCAGCACCACGCAGCCACCAGCCATGAATACCCCTAACGAACCCGGGGAACTCATGGCGTAGTTATGGGCCGCCGGTAGCGCATTCAGATAGCGGGTATCCGCGGTAATGCCGCAAATTTCGTTGCTGCGACGAATGCTGTAGTCGTAATCGTTATGCGTACGCGGGATCAGCTTTGGCGTGCCGGTACTGCCGCCTGAAAGCTGAAAGAACGCCACTTCGTCGGCGGGCGTGGGGTTGGGGATAAAATGGGCCGCCGGGTGGGCGATGGCCGCCTCCAGGGCATGTGCGCCGTTATCGCCACGCAGCAGGACAACACGCACAGAGCGATGTTCATCCACAAAACGGTTCAGGAAATCATCGCCTGCAAACAGGGCGTGCTCGCGGTCGGCAATCAGCAGCGCGGGTTTGATCTGTGCGGCGTAGGCGTTCAGCTCGTTACGTTGGTGGCTGAAAAGCGCGTTCACCGGAGCCACACCCACCTGCAGAAGCGCGAAAAAGGTGATGTAAAACTCAGCCACGTTGCCGAGCTGAACCAGCGCGGTCTCGCCACGACGCACGCCTTGCCCCTGCAGGGCGGAGGCCAGGTTATTCACCGCCTGGTTGAACGCGCGCCAGGTCAGGTGACGTTCACCGTCAATAATGGCGACGGTATCTTTCTCCGCGTGGTCGGTCAGAATGTGGGTCAGCGGCAGATCCTGCCAGTAGCCTTTTTCACGGTAGCGCCGGGCAAACTCCTCAGGCCAACGGGTAAAGGGGATGGTCATGATGATTCCTCAGTGCAAACCAAAAACGTTGAGCATGGTGGAGAGCTTCACCCCGGTTTCGCGCCACTCGCCCACCGGGGAGGAGGCTGGCACAATGCCCGCACCGGCAAACAGGCGAACGCGATTTTTAAGCAAACGCGCGCAGCGGATGGTCACCACCCACTCGCCGTTGCCTTCGCTGTCACACCAGCCAACGATGCCGCCAAACAGTTCGCGGTCGAACGGCTCCAGCCCGGCAATCAGCTCTTTTGCCGCCTGATGCGGGAAACCGCTCAGCGCAGGCGTCGGGTGCAGCAGACAGGCCAGGGTCAGGGCGTTCTCATTTTCACGGGCCTCCCCTTCCACTGGCGTCGCCAGATGCCAGAGCGTTGGGGTGGTGATCAGCTGCGGGGAAGCTGGCATGCTGAGATGATGGCTGCGCGGTGCCAGAATGGCTTTCATCGCCTGGGTCACCAGATCGTGCTCGTGGCGATCCTTCTCGGAGGCCAGCAGCTTATTACCCGCCTCGCGATCCAGCACGTCATCCGGCTGACGACGCGCAGAGCCCGCCAGCGGCAGAGAACTAAAGTGTGTCCCCTCTTTACGCAGCAGCAGTTCCGGGCTCGCGCCCAGCAGCACGCCGCCATCTTCCAGTGGCACATGGAAGTTGAAGCTGGCCGGATTCTGGGCGATCAGTCGCTCCATCAGCGCGCCGCTATCAATCGTTTTATCCGTCGCAATATCAATCAGCCGCGACAGCACCACTTTGTTCACCTGTGGCGTGGCGGTGAGCGCTGCCGCACGGGCAACCATCTCTTCAAACACGGGCTGCGGCGGGATCTCAGTGCGGGTTTCCACGCTCAACGCCTGGGAAGCGGAAAAATAGCGCGCGGACTGCTGACGCGCCGGGCGTGAAAAGGTCTGCCAGTGCTGCGGAATAAACAGGGATGAGGGCTTGCGGGTATCGAACGGGATGGCACCCACCATCACGGGATGGGCAATGCCGCTGGCCTTCGCGTTGCGGAAAGCCTGAGCCAGTTTCTGCTGGAAGGCCCCCGACGGGTTATCACCGCCCTCGGCGGGTTCAGAGAAACGGGAAAAACAGCCTGACGTGGTAAAACTGCGGTAAGGCGACATAAAGAAAAAGCTGTCTGATGGCAGCGTGGTCGCGGTGTGCTGAACTTCCTCAGCCAGGGACGTATCCATATCATCCTCCATAAAATGATAAAAGAAGCAATAATGATTATCATTTATATTTTCGTTGGCTAACCTAATCCCACATCGCGCCGGTGTCAACCGCAGAGCGAACATCTTGTGCGAGTATCGCTTGCATCCCCTCGCCGCAATCATGAAAATGAGAAGCATTAACTTCAAAGAGAACAGGATGCCGCGTTGTGAAATTCCCCGCCGTTTGCCGTAATGCCCTTCTTTTAACGGGATGTTTTGTTTTAGGACTAACCTCAGCCATCGCCGCCGACTGGCCGCGTCAGGTAACCGACAGCCGCGGCGTGCATACCCTGGAGAGCAAACCCACGCGCATTGTCTCCACCAGCGTGACCCTGACCGGCTCTTTGCTGGCAATTGACGCTCCGGTAGTGGCCAGCGGGGCGACTACGCCCAATAACCGCGTGGCGGATGCGCAGGGCTTTTTACGTCAGTGGGGTGATATTGCGAAACAGCGCAACGTGGCGCGCCTGTACATTGGCGAGCCGAGTGCGGAAGCGGTGGCGGCGCAGATGCCGGATCTGATTCTGATTAGCGCGACCGGCGGAGATTCGGCCCTGGCGTTGTACGATCAGCTCTCCGCCATCGCGCCGACGCTCATCATCAACTACGACGACAAAAGCTGGCAGGAACTGCTGAAGCAGCTAGGCACGATAACCGGACAGGAAAAACAGGCCGCCGAACGCATTGCAGCATTCGATAAACAACTCGCGCAGGTGAAACAGCAGATGACGCTGCCGCCGCAACCGGTGAACGCCATTGTGTACACCGCTGCCGCGCACAGCGCTAACCTGTGGACCGCGGAGTCTGCCCAGGGCCAGCTGTTGCACCAGTTAGGCTTTACCCTGGCCGAACTGCCTGCCGGGCTGCACACCTCAAAAAGTCAGGGCAAACGTCACGACATCATCCAGTTAGGCGGTGAAAATCTGGCTACCGGGCTGAACGGTGAAGGCCTGTTCCTGTTTGCCGGCGATCAAAAAGACGTTGAGGCGATTTACGCCAACCCGCTGCTGGCTCACCTGCCTGCGGTGAAGAATAAACGCGTGTGGGCACTGGGAACGGAGACGTTCCGCCTGGATTATTACAGCGCGATGCTGGTGTTAGAGAGATTAAATGCATTGTTTAAGTAGGCATTTTCCCTCCCTCTCCCCGTGGGAGAGGGGCGGGGTGGGGGCATCAGGCCGCACCGTCGTTCAATACAACTTCCTGCCGGAACCGGCGCAATTCTGCTAATACCATTAACAGGATCCCACCTACAACGGCTAACGCAAACCCGCTGGTGCTCGCCGAAGCCACCGGTGTCATGACGGCCCCCAGCCCACCGAGGATCGCCGCGCCAATGGCATCGCCCGTCACGTTTTGCGCGGTCCACAGGCCGTTGATGCGCCCGAGCATCCCCTCCGGCGTCTGGGTCTGGATCAGGGTGTACTGCAACAGAGAACTGATGGCGCTCAGCCAGCCGAAGAGCACCAGACACAGCACACCCAGCGCCCAGACCGGCATCAGGCTGAAGAACCCCATCGCGATAAACGATGCCAGTGTCGTCAACAGCATAATCAACCCTGGACGCGCGCTCTGCGCCAGCCTGCCGCTGGTTAGCGCACCACACGCCGCGCCGAGCGGAATGGCGGCGTACAGCACGCCAATCTCTGAGGCGCTCATCTGCCACACCCCCGCCAGCGCCGGATACAGCACGCGTACGGCGCTCGCCATCGTCAGCAGACCACCGAGCAGCGCAATACCACCAATCAGCGGGTTGCTGAACAGAAACCGGATCGCCGCCATCAGCGATTTCAGCGGATGCTCACGCGGCTGCGGTGGCGGTGGCAGAAGCGGCAGACGCAACAAGGTTAAGGTGGTGATAAACGTCCCCGCCGCCGCGAGGCCGTAGTTCCACGCCACGTTACCGGTGGCCAGCAGCAGGCCGCCCACCATCGGCGATATCACCGAGCCAAGACGGACGGTGAGCATGGTAATTGCCCCCGCCTGCATCAGATTCTCGCGCCCTACCAGCGCGGGCGTGGCGGCCAGCAGCGCCGTCACGCCTAACGAAGCAAAGAAACCATCCCACAGCCCGAGGGCGTAAATGGCGAGTAAGGAGGGTTCCGGCAGCATTGCGTTCAGGCACAATCCGACAAACCCCACCCCGCAGGTGCCGCGTGCCAGCAGGATCAGCTTCTTGCGTTCGTACCTGTCGGCCAGCACGCCGCCGATCATCAGACCGATAAACATCGCCCCGCCGGTTAAGGTGACCGACAGCCCGACCAGCCAGCTTGAGTGCGTCAACGTCTGGATCTGTACCGGGACGGCAACGCCGAGCAGGCCGAGGGACAAAATGGAGATAAAACGCGCGATAAACACGGCACGATACGCCGGGTGCGTCTTCAGCAGGCTGAGGTTAATCAGCCAGGATTTTTGATTCATGACAAGACCTTGAGTCTATTTCTACCCATTCCATGGGCGCACATGCTAACATAGCCAAATAAGATAGATAACGATAATCACTATCATTATCAAATCATGGATGTTGCTATGTCGTTTTCCTCTTCTTCTGCGGTGCGCGCTGTTGCCGTGCCCGTGTTATTGCTGCTGTTAATCCTTGCGATGGCGCTCAGTCTGCTGGTTGGTGCGAAACCGCTGCCCGCCTCCGTGATTGTTGATGCGCTCTTTGGTACCTGTCAGAGCGCCGACTGCACCATCGTGCTGGATGCCCGCCTGCCCCGTACCCTGGCCGGATTACTTGCCGGTGGCGCACTGGGGCTTGCGGGGGCACTTATGCAAACCCTCACCCGCAACCCGCTGGCTGACCCCGGCATTCTTGGCGTGAATAGCGGTGCCAGCTTTGCCATTGTGCTTGGTGCGGCGCTGTTCGGGTTTACCTCTCCCTCAGAACAACTGGTAATGGCCTTTTGCGGCGCGCTGGCGGCCTCGCTGATTGTCGCCTTCACCGGCAGCCAGGGCGGCGGGCAGCTTAGCCCGGTACGTCTGACGCTGGCGGGCGTGGCGCTTGCCGCCGTGCTGGAAGGGTTATCTAACGGCATTGCCCTGCTTAACCCGGACGTTTACGACCAGCTCCGCTTCTGGCAGGCCGGTTCGCTGGATATCCGCACGCTGGAGACGCTTAAGGTGGTGGTCATCCCGGTGATGATTGCCGCCGCCGTGGCACTCGGTTTAAGCCGGGCGCTGAACAGCCTGAGCCTTGGCAGCGACACCGCCACCGCGCTCGGCAACCGCGTGGCGCGAACCCAGTTGACGGGATTAGTGGTCATTACCGTGCTGTGCGGCAGTGCGACGGCAGTGGTCGGCCCGATTGCCTTTATCGGGCTGATGATGCCGCATCTGTCGCGCTGGCTGGTGGGGGCCGATCACCGCTGGTCTCTGCCGGTGACGCTGCTGGCCACCCCGGTCCTGCTCTTGTTCGCTGATGTTGTCGGGCGTCTTCTGGTTCCCGGCGAACTGCGCGTTTCGGTGGTCAGCGCCTTTATCGGCGCACCGGTCCTGATCTTCCTGGTACGACGTAAACGCGGAGGTGACGCATGATGGCCCCCTCTCGTCGTTTGATCGTCAGCGTTTCGCTGTTGGTTATCGCCATTCTGATGCTGGCGATCGCAAGCCTGTGCAGCGGCGCGGTGACGCTCGATCTCGCCCAGGTGTTTAACGCGCTCACCGGCAGCGCCCCGCGCGCTGTCACGATGGTGGTGACGGAGTGGCGACTGCCGCGCGTGGCAATGGCGATGCTGGTGGGTGCCGCGCTTGGCGTCAGCGGCGCGATTTTCCAGTCGCTGATGCGCAATCCGCTCGGCAGCCCGGATGTAATGGGTCTCAACACCGGTGCCTGGAGCGGCGTGCTGGTCGCGATGGTGCTGTTTGGTCAGCATCTGACGGCCATCACCGTGACGGCGATGACCGGCGGGATACTGACCGCGCTGGTGATCTGGCTGCTTGCCTGGCGCAACGGTATCGACACTTTCCGCCTGATCATTATCGGTATCGGCGTGCGTGCCATGCTGATGGCGTTCAATACCTGGCTGCTCTTGCAGGCTTCGCTGGAAACGGCGCTGTCGGCCGGGCTGTGGTATGCCGGTTCCCTCAACGGCCTGACCTGGGGCAAAGTCTGGCCAGCCGCGCCATTGATTCTGCTGATGTTTATCGCCGCGCTGCTGCTGGTGCGGCGCATGCGGCTGCTGGAAATGGGTGACGACAGCGCCTGTGCGCTGGGGGTCGGCGTTGAGCGTTCGCGTCTGATGCTGATGCTGGTCGCCGTGTTGCTCACCGCGGCCTCCACCGCGATTGCCGGACCCATCTCCTTTATCGCCCTTGTTGCCCCTCACATTGCGCGTCGTCTTAGCGGTACGGCCCGCTGGGGCTTAACCCAGGCGGCGCTGTGCGGCTCAATGTTACTGTTGGCCGCCGATCTCTGCGCCCAGCGGCTGTTTATGCCTTATCAACTTCCGGTGGGCGTTGTCACCGTCAGCCTTGGCGGGATTTACCTCATCGTCTTGCTCGTTCAGGAGTCACGCAAGAAATGACCGATTCAACCACCCGCTTGCGCGGCGAAAGCCTTACTCTCGGTTACGGCAAAAAAATCGTTGCCCATGACTTAACCGTCAACATTCCTGACGGCCATTTCACGGCGATTATCGGCCCGAACGGCTGCGGCAAGTCGACCCTGTTGCGCACCCTCAGTCGCCTGATGACACCGGTTGAAGGCCACGTATTCCTCGACGGCGAGCAGATCCAGCGCTTTGCCAGTAAAGAGGTGGCCAGGCGCATCGGGCTGCTGGCGCAAAACGCCACCACGCCGGGAGACATCACGGTGCAGGAGCTGGTCTCACGCGGACGCTATCCGCACCAGCCGCTGTTTACCCGCTGGCGCAAGGAAGATGAAGACGCGGTGAACCGCGCGATGCAGGCAACGGGCATTACCGACCTTGCCCGGCAGAGCGTGGACACGCTTTCCGGCGGCCAGCGTCAACGGGCGTGGATCGCGATGGTGCTGGCGCAGGAGACCTCCATTATGCTGCTGGATGAACCGACGACCTGGCTTGATATCAGCCATCAGATCGATCTGCTCGAGTTGCTGAGCGAGCTCAACCGCACGCAGGGTTACACCCTGGCGGCGGTGCTGCATGATTTGAATCAGGCCTGCCGCTATGCCACGCATTTAATTGCACTGCGCGACGGCGAAATTGTGGCGCAGGGCGCGCCGAAGGAGATTGTGACGCCAGCGCTTATTGAGCGGATCTACGGCATGCGCTGCATGATTATTGACGACCCGGTGGCGGGCACGCCGCTGGTGGTGCCGCTTGGAAAGCGTGCGCGCTGATGCCCTCACCCCGGCCCTCTCCCACAGGGAGAGGGAGCAAACCATCCCCTCTCCCCGTGGGAGAGGGTTAGGGTGAGGGGAAATCACTACCCCAACATCTTCTGCAACACCGGCCCAATCTTCTCAAACGCCTGCGGCGAAATGATGTCCACATGGGCGGAATCCTGGCTGTATACATCCAGTTCATTTACCCACGGCGACCACGCCACCTGCGGATCTATCGTTCGCGTGCGCTCGGCAACAAACAGCGTTGCTTTTCCGTCAAACCGCGAGCTGTGCGCCGTGGTGAGCAGCCGCACCGCGTCGGCGTAGTTATCTTCAATGGCGTTGAATAGCGCGCTGGAGCCCTGCCCCTGCTGGGCGGCGATAAACGCCTGTCGCTCGCGCTCAATTTCGGCCAGCACCGCCGGGTCGAGTCCGTTGGCCTCTTTTTCCGCCCAGTTCTGGGTTTCCGGTGGCCAGGTATCCAGCAGACCAAGGAAGGCGACGGTTTCGCCCTGTTCACGCAGACGCGCAGCAATCCCCTGCGCCAGCGTACCGCCAAGCGAGTAGCCGAACAGGTAATACGGCCCGTGGGGCTGCCGGGCACGTAACGTAGTCAGATGATGTTCAATCACCCCATCCAGATCCGCACACTGCTGCATCGGCCCCTCCGGGCGCGGCGACTGAATTCCGGTAATGGACCAGCGCGGGGTAAGGTAGCGCGCCAGCACGCTGAACTGCCAGGCGAAACCGGAAGCCGGATGGAAGCAGAACAGCGTCGGGCCGTCGCTTTCGCGCAGCGGCAGCAAGGTTTCATAACCCAGACGCTGTGCCTGCTCGTCGCTTATCGGCGAATCCAGCAGAGCACTCAGCCTGCTGACCGTAGAGGCGACCATTATCTGCCCCGGCGTCACCTTGCGGGCGAACGTACGGCTGAGCTGTGCGGCCAGGCGCATCGCCAGCAGCGAGTGGCCGCCGAGGGCAAAGAAGTCGGCTTCGATGTCGTTTACCGCGCAGCCCAGCAAAGACGCAAACGCCTGCGAGACGGCAATTTCGGTTGCACTTTCCGGTGCGCGTCCGCTGGTTTTGCTGGTCAGCTCCGGCAGCGGCAGCGCCTTGCGATCCAGTTTGCCGTTTGCGCTTAACGGCAGCGCGCTGATTTGCAGCAGCACCACTGGCACCATATGCGGCGGCAACTGCGATCTGAGTGAGGCAAGCAGCGCGTCGCGATCCAGCGGTAAACCGGATTCAGAAACCACATATCCCACCAGCTGACGGGCATCGCCGCCCGTGACCGCCGCCTGGTTGAACACGCAGGCGTGCGCCACCGCCTGAGCCACGTCAGGCAGCGCCAGCATCGCCCGGTCGATTTCGCCAAGCTCGATGCGCTGGCCGCGAATTTTCAGCTGGTCGTCGCTGCGGCCTAAATACTCCACCGCGCCGTTGTCCAGCCAGCGGGCGACGTCACCGGTACGGTACATCCGCTCGCCCGGCGCGAACGGATCGGCAATAAAGCGGCTGGCGGTGAGATCCGGACGCCCCAGATACCCCTGCGCCAGCTGAATGCCGGTGAGATAGAGATCGCCCGCCACGCCAAACGGTACCGGGCGCATCATCGCATCCAGGATCCGCAACCCGGTGTTCCATACCGGGAAACCGATCGGCACGCTGTTACCTGCAACTGCCGCCAGCTCTGGTCCAAATGCCGGATACCAGCTAACGTCCACCGCCGCTTCCGTCGGGCCGTAGAGGTTATGCAGCGGCACGTGGGTGAGCCGCTCCCATTCGCGACAAAGTTCCGTCGGCAGTGCTTCCCCGCTGCAGAATACCTGCCTGAGGCTCTTACAGCAGTCGGCGTTTTCCGGCGTCAGCGAGGCGACAAACGCCGCCAGCATCGACGGCACAAAGTGGGTGGTGGTAACGCCATAGTGCGCAAAGAATTGCTGCATGGCCTGAGGATCACGGTGCGCGTCCGGCTCGGCCATCACCAGCTTCGCCCCGGCGATAAACGGCCACCAGAACTCCCAGACCGACACGTCAAAGCTGCACGGCGTTTTTTGTGCCACCACGTCGCACGCCGTCAGCGGGTAGTGATCCTGCATCCATTTAAGACGGTTAACGATGGCAGTATGCCCGACCATTACCCCCTTCGGACGCCCTGTCGAGCCCGACGTAAAGATGATGTACGCCGTCTGCTCCGGCTTCGCCAGCCGCAGCGGTTCAGCATCCGCAGCCGGTAATAGTGTGTTGTAACTAAACGTCCCAATGGACAGATCGCTAAAGCGCGGACGCTGTTCGTCGGTGGTGATAAGCAGCGACGGCTTCGCGTCCTCCAGCATCATCCGCAGACGATCGTCCGGGTAGCCGGTATCCAGCGGCAACCACGCGGCCCCCGCCTCCACAATGCCGTGCAGCGCTAACGTCAGGAATACCGAGCGCGGCAGCGCCACCGCCACGCTGTCGCCCGGTTTCACGCCGCGCTCACGCAACAGATGCGCCAGTGCCACCACCTGCTCGCGCATCTGGCGATAGCTGAGCTCGATGTGCGCATCCGCCAGCGCGGGCGCGTCCGGCGTTTTGCTCGCCTGTTCCGCCACCAGTTCCGCAAGCGTGGTGGACGGTAGCGCCAGCCCGGTGTCGTTGATGCGTGTAAGCTGCTGGTATTCCTGCTCTGAGACCGTTTCAACCTCGCCGCAGCGCAGGTCCGGGTTAGCGGCAAATTGCGTCAACATCGCATTCAGGCGCGCCACGTGACGGGCCAGCGTGGTTTCATCGTAGCGCTGTTTATTGGCGAGGATCTCAATGCTCAACCCACCCTGCTCGTCCGGGAACAATGCCAGCTCCAGATCGTTCACCGGGCCGGTGGCCAGCGTGTGGGTGGTGGCCTCCACGCCGGCGATGTCCAGCTGATAATCGAATACCTTGACGTTGAGCACCGGGCCGAACAGGGCTTCATCCCCCGCGGCACGCCCGCTGTCGCGCACGATCTGCTCGGCGTCGTAGCGCTGGTGGCGACGCATTTTTTTCAACTGGTTTGCCAGGCGCTGCGCCAGTTCCGGCAGGCTCTCCTGCGGATGAATATTCACCGCCAGCGGCAGCACGTTGAGCACCGGGCCGGTTGCGGTCAGCGCAGCGGAGCCCATGCGGCGCATAAAGATAAACCCGGCGGCGTAGTCCAGCCGTCCGGTGAGACGGCCCAGCCACAGCGCCACCAGCGCAAGCGCCAGATCGGTGCGCTGTACCTGCCCTGCGGCCTGCGCAAGCTGGCTGAAGGCGCGGCCATCGGCGGCGATTTTCAGGCGCAGGATGTCGGTGGTGGCGGCGCGCCCCGGCAGCGGCGCAGAGGAAAGCGAGACCGGAGAAGGAAGCTGTTTGCGCAGCTCAGCCCAGAAGGCGCCGTCGCGCTGATACGCCTCGCTGTCGCGGTAGCGCTGATACTCGTCCACCACCCCGGCGAACGGCGTAAACGGGGAGTCAGGCGTGGGCTCACCCCTCTTCCACGCGGCATAAATCGCGGCGATCTGGCGGGTAATCGCCGGGAAGCTGAAGCCATCGACCACTAAATGGTGATAGCGCTGATACCAGTACCAGTGTTGCGGACCGATCTGAATCAGCAGGTGAAACGCCAGGGGCTGACCGCTGTCGACACGAAGGTTCTGGTTAAGGTCGGCGTCCATCAGCGCCACGGCGGCGTCATGGGAACCGGCATTCACGATTTCCGGTTCAGGCAGCGTCATTGTTGCATCTACCCACTGCCACACCTCACCGTTATCCTCGGTGAAGCGCATGCGAAGAGTGTCGGCCTGCATCATGCCTTCGGCAATGGCTTTTGCCAGCAGCGGTGCGTCAATATCGCCTTTCAGTTCGGTGTAGTGTGCCACGCTCCAGGCGTTCGGCAGGCTGGAAAGCTGCTCCGCCATCCAGATGCCCGGCTGGGCGGCAACAAGCGGCAGACGGTTCATGCATGCTCCCCCGCATAATTAGAGGGGCTGAGCGTCTGCCAGTGTTCGGCCAGCCACTGCTGGCATGCGTCCTGCGATTGCGCTTCGCATACCACGCGCCAGCCTGCGGGCAATTCGCACTGCTGCGGCCACAGGCTGTACTGCCCCTGATCGTTACGCAAAATAGCAAACTGCCCCTGCGGATTATCGAAAGGATTGCTGAATTCCATACAGACTCCGTTAGTGAATAAGTGGCTGCCAGAGGGTCATCAGCCCCTGCGTCAGCCCACCGCGCCAGCAAAGCGCGTCGTGTCCGCCGTCAACCTGACGCCAGTAAACCTGCTGTGTGTGCAGTTCGTCGTAAATGGCCTGATTCGCGCGGTAAATCAGCGGCTCGTTGCGCCCGGCCTCAAGGACGATGCGCAGGCCGCGTGCGGTTTTTTCACCCGCTTTCAGTTGGGCGATAAGCCGCCCTTCCTGCTGCCCGCCGCGATGCGGCCACCAGTAAGAGCCGGACTGGCTCAGCACGCAGCCAAAACGCTGCGGCCAGTTAAGTGCGGCATAAAGCGAGGAGAGTCCACCGAAGCTCTGGCCTGCGACCACCGTACGGTCTGCGCGGTCGCTGAATGGCGTGCGTTGTTTTACAAGAGGGAGAAGTTCTTCCTGCACCGCCAGCCAGAAATCGGGGTTACAGGGCAATTCGTTATTGCGATGCGCCATATCTATCACATCGATTAAAACGTAGACGGCAGGCGGCAGTTTGCGTCCGAGGGTAAGCGCCGTCAGCGCTGTCCAGACGGGCATGCTCTCGGCCCAGAACTGGCCGTCGAGCAGCACCGCCAGCGGGCGTTCCGGATCGTCATCGCCGGTGGTAAATATCCAGACGCGACGACGGTTGCCCAGTCGATTGCTCTGCCAGTCAATGCAGACCGGCTGCCGGTATGGCGTATTGGGGCGATCCCAGCCGGGCTGCACCGGAGCGTCGGGCATCTCCAGCGCAGAGACATCATGTCCCCTCCCGCCTCGCCAGCTCTGGGTATTAAGCGGGTCGGACATCGCCTGCGGCAGCAGCTTGCGCCAGCCTTCGCGCAGCGCCAGGCGATTCGGCTGCTCACCGTGAAACACATCGGGCGCGAAATCGTCTGTATTCTCTGAGGGGATAAAGCAGTAGCTGCCGCGCCACTGGGGGCTGAACTCGCCCTGCCATTGCCAGACGTCGGTATCCGGGATGCGTTCGAGGGATTGTGGGCGGGCATTTTTATGGTGATCGGTTACGCCGGTGATATACAGCCAGACGCGTTTCACCGCCGAGGTGTGTTGCGTTCCCGCCGGATCGCGCCACCAGAAGGTGACCCGATATTTCCCCTCTTCACGCACCCATTCCGGGCCGTTTTTCGACTGCCACCAGGCTTCACTTCCCGTTGTTAACACCGTCACCCTTCTAACCTCATGTTTAACAGTCTTTTTTGTTTCAGGACAAATTTTATTGATAATATTATTGATAACTATTTGCATTTGCAATAGCGTAATGCCCGCGCTGTGGGAAGCGCGTTCATAAGAAACCATAAAAGCGGGACATCCAATGAATAAGAAGATTCACTCTCTGGCCTTGCTGGTCAATTTAGGGATTTATGGCGTCGCGCTGCCTGCCATGGCAGACGACAATACCGCCTCCGCGCAGCATGAAGACACCATGGTGATCACCGCCGCCGAGCAGAATTTGCAGGCGCCGGGGGTTTCCACCATTACCGCCGATGAGATCCGTAAAAATCCGCCCGCGCGTGACGTGTCTGAAATCATCCGCACCATGCCAGGCGTTAACCTGACCGGTAACTCCACCAGCGGCCAGCGCGGTAACAACCGCCAGATTGATATCCGCGGTATGGGCCCGGAAAACACCCTGATCCTGATCGACGGCAAGCCGGTGACCAGCCGTAACTCGATTCGTCTGGGCTGGCGCGGCGAGCGCGACACCCGCGGTGATACCGGCTGGGTGCCGCCAGAGATGATCGAGCGTATTGAAGTGATCCGTGGCCCGGCCGCCGCGCGTTACGGCAACGGTGCGGCAGGTGGCGTGGTGAACATCATCACCAAAAAATTCGACGACCAGTGGCACGGCTCCTGGAACACCTATCTGAACGCGCCTGAACACAAGGATGAAGGTTCCACAAAACGCACCAATTTCAGCCTGAGCGGCCCGCTGGGCGGCGACTTCAGCTTCCGCATGTACGGTAACCTCGACAAAACCCAGGCCGATGCATGGGACATCAACCAGGGCCATCAGTCCGAGCGTACCGGCGCCTATGCCAACACCCTGCCTGCAGGCCGTGAAGGGGTAGAAAACAAAGACATCAATGGCGTGGTGCGTTGGGACTTTGCGCCAATGCAGTCTCTGGAGTTTGAAGCGGGCTACAGCCGCCAGAACAACCTCTACGCCGGTGATACCCAGAACACCAACAACGACAATGCGCTGGTGAAGAAGAACTACGGTAAAGAGACCAACCGTATCTATCGTCAGAACTTCGCCGTCACGTGGAACGGCGGCTGGGATAACGGCATTACCACCAGCAACTGGGCACAGTACGAACACACCCGCAACTCGCGTCTGGGTGAAGGGCTGGCCGGAGGAACCGAAGGGCTGTTCAACAGCGATAAATTCACCGATACCGACCTGGCCGACGTCATGCTGCACAGTGAGATCAACCTGCCGATTGATTTCATCGTCAACCAGAACCTGACGCTGGGCACCGAGTGGAACCAGCAGCGCATGAAGGATTCAACCTCCTTCTCGCAAACCCTGCAGGGCGGGACCATTCCAGGGATGAGCGACGATCGCAGCCCCTATACCTCCGCAGAGATTTTCTCCCTGTTTGCGGAAAACAATATGGAGCTGACCGACAGCACCATGCTGACCCCGGCGCTGCGCTTCGACCATCACACCATCGTGGGTAACAACTGGAGCCCGTCCCTGAACCTGTCGCAGGGTCTGGGGGATGATTTCACCCTGAAGATGGGTATTGCGCGTGCTTACAAAGCACCGAGCCTGTACCAGACCAACCCGAACTACCTGTTATACAGCAAGGGCCAGGGCTGCTACGCAAGCGGTGACGGCGTGGGCTGCTACATGATGGGTAACGACGATTTGAAAGCCGAAACCAGTATCAACAAAGAGATTGGACTGGAGTGGAAACGCGACGGCTGGCTGGCGGGCGTGACCTGGTTCCGCAACGACTATCGCAACAAGATTGAAGCGGGCTATGCGCCAATCGGCCAGACCTCCACCAGCAAAGTCACCACCGATATCTACCAGTGGGAGAACGTGCCGAAAGCGGTGGTTGAAGGCCTGGAAGGTTCCCTGAACGTGCCGGTCAGCGATACCATCAACTGGACCAACAACATCACCTACATGTTGCAGAGCAAGAACAAGGAGACCGGCGACCGTCTGTCGATCATCCCGGAGTACACGCTGAACTCTACCCTGAGCTGGCAGGTGCATCAGGATGTGTCGCTCCAGTCGACCTTCACCTGGTACGGCAAGCAGCAGCCGAAGAAGTATAACTACAAAGGTCAGCCGGTGACCGGGTCAGAGAAAGACGAGGTCAGCCCGTATAGCATCCTTGGCCTGAGCGCGACGTGGGACGTGACCAAAAACGTCAGCCTGACCGGCGGCGTGGATAACGTCTTCGACAAACGCCAGTGGCGTGCGGGTAATGCCCAGACCACCGGGAATACCTCGACGGGTGCCTATATGTACGGCGCAGGGGCTTATACCTATAATGAGCCAGGCCGCACGTGGTATATGAGCGTGAATACCCGATTCTGATACAGGCAGTGACTTCCCCCCTCTCCCTGTGGGAGAGGGCCGGGGTGAGGGCGAGGTAAAAGCAAAACGGCAACCCCGTTGCCGTTTTTAGTGTTTGCTCCCTCTCCCTGTGGG
>NZ_JAMJFW010000042.1:0-42835 GCF_023544405.1 Enterobacter cloacae complex sp. OE43NF | reverse complement strand
TCGGCAGACAGAAGGTGTCAATCACGGTTTTGTTATCATCTGCCAGCACATGACCGCTGATGTAGTAATCTTTGTTCGCATCTTTTCTGTGGCTCAGTCCTGTGGTGAAAAAACGCTATCCCAGGGAACGCTGTAGGTTGAACCATTTAACCGGAATACGTGCACCAGTCTTTTTTTTCTGTCAAAGCGAACGGGGTAATGTGTCCAGGCAAACCATTCTGTTTTAAGAAGCTTGAATGAAAACAGAATTGCCGGAATCAACATTAAAGTGAAAATCAAAAGAGATTTTTCATTTTTCGAAAACATCAACCGGAGATATGGAACGGTGTCAAGAAGAACAGCAAGGTAAAACAGAGATGCTGAAAAAAAAACAAATGCAGCAATCAGACTCAGAAACCCTTTTGCTGAGAAGTATTTATCAACCAGTTCCAGATAATGGGAATTTAGTGTTATCACTTTCATATCGGGAACTAAAGATTGCCCATCCAGTTTAATTAACTGGTGTTGTTTTAGCTGATGCTTTATCTCTTCATCATTAAGCTCACGATTTAATTTAAACTTAGGGAAAAGACCGTAATAATCCATTTTACCCCTCCACTCCGAGAGCTAATTTAAGCTCATCCATTTCCATTTTCATGGTTGGCCATACAGGCAGTTCGGCTGCCACTATCTTCTTATATTTATCTTGTTTCTCTTTTGTATCATCTGGGTCAATAGGTATTCTTCGCCATTTACATTGTACCAGCCACTTTTGAATATTGTCGCGATTTTGAAACGCCAGATAAATAGCCGTACCTATTAAAATCGCAACGGCAATAAACGTTCCGATAACAGGTAAAGCGGCAACGACTGCAACAGCCACCCAAGCACCAGCGAACCCTGAAAGACCGTAAGCAACAGCAAGTCCGGTATGCCCTTTGTTAAATTCGTTAAACGAATGGAAAATATCATATCCCACTGCAATCACCCCAGCCACCACACCAAATGCTTTCCCCACATAACCAACCCATCTGAGAAAGGTTTCAGAGCTGAAAACCCGGAGCCTCGACGCAGCATTAGCAAATAACCGAAATTGTTTAATACCGGTCTCAATAATGCCTAATGTCGTGCTTCCAAGACCTAATACGCCCGCCCAAAATCGGGAATGCGCTTCTCCCTGATCGGCAGTGAGCGTTTTTTTATTGTGAATATCAGCAGAAATAAAAAGTGCTGCAACCTGAAGAATCCCGGAACATACCCCCAATGTAAATGGCATAGCCTGCCCGGCTTTTGTGACTCCACGCTGAACGGCGCCCTGCCAGCGGCTAAATTGCTGAGCCTCAACATCTGCTGATGTTCGAAGTAATTTACTCAATGCAATAGCACGCTCTTTGGGTGGCAGCGATGCCATCTCGTGTACTTTGTCAATATCAACCATGACCAGAAATTTCTTTGTTTCCTCAACTTCCATTGGCAACCCGTCGATTCTGAGTCGTCTTAACTCCCGTCTAACATAATGTCGTAAGCTGTCTTTATTTGCTCTGCTGTCCAGTCCGCTTTCCTTAGCCAGTTGCGTGACCACTTGAGAAACAAACTCTTTATATTTCCCTGTTTTTTCTAAAGGCACCAGTGCTTTATTTGTTATTGCACCCATCGCAACTAAACAGCCGTAGACTTTGTTTGATTCTAATGCCTGTGCGATCTGTTTTGTTAATATACCTGAAAGTAACCCAATGAAAATTCCTGCCACACCGGCAGCATTGTCACGCATTTTTTCGATACCATCTTTAAAGGCATCGGCAATCCCACTCCAGGGAATGGCAAACCAGTCCGAAAAGCCTTCAGTAGCTTTAGCTAACTTTTTAGCCAGAACATCCTGATTTAATATTAAAGCACGAGCCAGTATATTTGTTGCATCTGTAGGTGTCCCTGACAACAAATCATTAAAATGGCGAATGACCCCCACTTTGTCCTGCATCCCGGCAATGCAGTAATTCAGCGTCTGGACATACTCAATACCACTTTTCAATTCCTGGGTATCAAAATTATGCTTAAAATATCCGAGCAAGGCGCTGCCCTTTATCCACTCAAGATACATTTCAGTACGTGGGCTTACGATTCTTTCATTATACTGCTGTAAAATTTGATTAAATTTCTTCTGAAAGTCAGCCACTTGTGAAGGTTCATAATATTGTTCATATTCCGCCCACCTCCGGGCTGCTTCAGCCTTCATTTTTTTGTCGCCGATCGAAGTGTACATATTATCCGGAACATCGCTATTCCCGGCGTAGCCAAAGGGACCATAAAGTGCCATTCGCTCTTCGCTCTCACTCTTCTCAATAGAGTCTCGTTCAAACTGGCGATTCATCGATTCTTTCAAACCAGTAATTGCAGAGGCCAGAGCAAGCTCGCGTTGATATTCGGCTTTTTTGTAGACATTTTTTTGCAATTCATAGTCTATAATGGCGGAGAGATCCTGCAAGACGGCAGGTGGATCCTGTAGCAAAATCATTGCCCCCTTCTTTGGGTAAAGCTTGTCCGCCGATTTTTTGATTAAAAGGGCTTCAAATGTCGTGGCCGCTTTCCAGGGGGCGCGGGACCATATTCTGGCACTGCAACTTTCTCCTGATTTGCTGTATTCAGCCACTGTTTCTGTCAGCGCTGATATTGCAATAGTCTGGTCAGCCTTGCCGCTATTAATCCAGGCATCCATGTCAAAACGTTGCATATACTGGATGCGATAAGACACATCTTCATGTTTTGTGCGGACCGCAGGTGTCCATTCCACTTCGGACCAGCAGAACCAGAACACGCCGTTTTTCATACCCAAGGGCTTTACCGGTAGCGTTATCAGTGATGCACTCGCCAGTTCTTCTGGCTGAGTAACGCATGGCTTGGACTTGCCATTTGCAATATCAGGAGGCACATCTCCATTTTCAGGCAGCGGATAATAATATCCATCGCGAGTGACAAAGTAATTTATCCAGCGGTTACCTGACTCAGACCAGATGTATAAATAGCCCTCACGCAGCAAGCGGCCCGTCCATACAGTTTCGCCCTTTGCTACTGCAGGTACGGTGACGCTGCCTGGCAAAAGAGGTAGTGCATCATCCTTTGCCACAACCGCTGGGCGAACGGGTAAAATTGGCAACCCATAGCGAATACAGAATTTACAGCCTTTTTGTGTACTCATATTAATTGTCCCATACATTATTATAGGGCTGCATTTGGGTCATCTCCTGCCAGAGATGTTCATCCCAGTTACTGGTTACATCACGATAATAGTCTGGAGCCTGTCGGGACAGTGCCAGGAATGCCGCCATCTTCGGAGCCATCCAGAAACCTTCTGGCTGCACTAATCCATGCAGCGCAAATGCAATACGATCTTCCTGGGTCGGCAGTCCACATGTCTTCGCCTGCACAAGCAAAGCATCTATTTTGCGACTGCTTTCCTGACGCTGCGCCATATCGACACTATGTGGCAGTTTTTCCAAAGTAAGGTTTATCTGCCCACAACGCTGTAATTGTTCCAGCGGAATTTCTGTTTGGTCTCCGGGTTGGCAAGAAACCCGAGCCGGGAATGCCAGTGTGTGCCACTCTCCCTCCAGCCAGAATGTCCAGTATGGTATTTCCTGGGCGGGTAGCTGGTTAAACAATTGCCATGGGCTCAACATCCAGTGCAGATGAAACAACACTCGCGGATCGTAATAACGCAGGATATGTCCCTTTTGGTTTGTATCCTTTAAAAACAGGGCATTGACCATCAGATTGTGTACGATCTTAATCGGGCGCTGACAGGACAATAAAAGGACGCACGTCGGCGGTAAAGTAGGGTCTGCACATTGTGAAAGGTCTGCCATAAATGTTCTCCACTCACCAGGTGGAAGCTCATGCAACGGTATCAGCCACGGGTAAAGATGGGCCTGTGGTGCTAGCATCGGCGAAACCAGTTCCATATGCGGCCAGTTTTCTGGCAGTTCCGGCACCCGCATGCGGTCAATCACCGCATATTGATGGTCCGCCAGTTGTAAAGGATACTCCAGGTAATTAATCATCAGCCGTCCTTAGCTCAAAGACATGGTTGCATCACCCCGGCTTGCCGCATCAGAAGCCATAGATTCGCAGGCGGTAAATTTTGGGTAAGGAACATCCATTTTCACTGGACCCGCATAGTCAAAATCAGCACTTTTTACCTTAAAGTCACCCTGGGTGCCGTGTTCAATTTTGGTCGGGTCAATCGTCAGATAGGAACCACCACATTGAACGGTGATTTTCTTTTTCGCCGTGATAAGGATTTCATCTTCGGTACTCGTAATGGTTAACCCTTTCGCGGCTGTGATATCAATCCCATCTGTCTGCGCCTGTATTTCGATTTTTCCAGCCGCCGCAACCAGTTTCATCCCCATCTCATGGGCAAACACCACCACCGCTTTTTTCGCGACTAAGGCAATACGTTTCAGTGCTGATATTTCTGTATCCCCGCCTGCGGTTAATATCTGATTCTGGTTGGAACTAAACTGAATATGCTGAGGCGAAGAAAGTACAATCCCTGCTGGCGCACCAGCAACAATTACCGGCTGTTGCAGGGTATCCACACTTTGCTGTAAAAGAGTTTGCTGTGAGCAATTATCCAATGGAGCGATATTTGCAGTTTCCAGGATATTTGACAGCGATTCGGCCAAAGAAAGTGCGTCGGATAACTGGCGTTTAATCGCAGTCATCTCCAGCACCTGGCCCTGCGCCTTTGTCTGACCGTCCGCCGAGATGAATATCCCTTTCTGCGCCCGGATGGCGCCCCAGCTGTCCGTCCTGAGCTCAAACCCCTCGCCGCGCTGCTGTTTTTCGCTGTCGACCAGGTGGCCGAGATTCAGCTGGCTCTTGCCGCCGTATTCCGTGCTGACCTTGATATGCTCTTTCCCGCGCTCGTCGTCGAGGCGGATTTTGTTGTTCGCCGGGGTGCGCAGGACGTTACGTTTGTAGTTGCGGATGGTGACGTGGTCACCGTGCGCTGAGTCGTGCAGCACACCGGCGATGTACGGCCGGTCCGGGTTGCCATCTTCAAAACCAATCGCCACTTCTGTACCCGCCAGCAGCGGCAGGTGCAGGCCGTACGTGTCGCCGGCATACGGGCGGGACTGACGGACCCACAGGCTCTCGAATCCGGTTTCCCAGTTATCGCGGTCGAACAGCATGTTGATGCGGTAGCGACCGTCCTTATCGATATGCCCGTAGATGTCATTTTCAGTGGTACTGGTGACGCGGGCCGGTAAGGTGCCGGCCATCACCGGGCGGCTGCCGGGCGCCGGGCGGAAACAAAAATCGGTGCTGTCCGGGATACCGTCAAACCTGACGCCAAAATCTTCATCACGCCGGGCATGGCTGTGCATCGCCGTAACAACCACGCCCTGCGCAAACACCTCAGCCACTTCATAACCACCGGTGACTTTCACTACCTGACCAGGAGAAAGCACCGGACAGCTGGTGAAGGCCCTGGTCTTCGTCTGGCCATTCAGGTAACGTTCGTGACGAATGCGGGCGTAAAACGCCCCGGACTCCGGCGCCGGGTTGCGGTCATACGCGCTGCCGGGTGTCAGGTAGTTATCGGCCCAGTGATAGGCCTCACCATATGTGGTGGTATCCCCGCAGGTCGCATCCACCAGGGTATTCATGTCTTCCGTGGCCTGGCGGTAGTTGTAGTCGTGGGTGCTGACCGCCTTCTGCACCACGTTATGGTGGCTCTCCATCTCCCACACTGAGTCCACACCCTGTGAGTGCTGCCCTGACGGCGGCACCGACGGCAGCGCCAGACCTTTCTCATACCCCTGTTGGCTGTCGTAAAACTCCACCACGTCGATGTTCAGCCGCGTGTCGGTGGTGAAGCGGAACCAGATACCGACCTCACCCAGCAGGCGGGTGATAAAGTGCAGGTCGTTCTCACCGTACTGCATCACCTGCTCACGACGTGGATACTCTCGGGTGAGCGAAAACAGGAAATCCTGGCCGCGCATGCCGTGGCGCTCGCGCAGGATTTTCTCCGCAATCTGCGGGACGGACATGTCCTGGTAAATGGCGTTCTGGTGAGAGCGGTCAAGCAGTGCCAGACGCGGCTCAAGCGTGACCGCGTAGCGGGTTTCATCTTTTGAGGTGCCAAGACGCTCAAGCCCGCTCACCATCCCCTGTATCACCCGCACCGGCTGCTGCACCTTAATGCCATAACCCTGGTCAACCGGAGCCTGCAGCGTCAGGGAAGCCGCTTTCATCAGCATCATCTCTTTGCTGATGGCATGGTCCGCGCTGGTGAACTCAATACGGTAGCGGAAGGGTTTGCTCAGGGCTTCATCGCCCTCAAACGCCAGCACATCAAGCCCTGCGTCACAGCCCTTCACCGAAAGCAGGTGATGGCTGTGGCTGAATCTCAGCGGGGGATTACTGCTCATGCGTGCACTCCTTCTGTACAGTCAAACTCCAGTCCGATCCCCGCCTCCTCACTCCAGTTCAGGGTCAGATGCTGTGGCTTTTGCCCCGCCGCCTTGTGCGTCAGCAACTGTTGGCTCAGCACCGGTAAAATCTGCTGGTTCAGCAGGCTGTCGATGTTACGCGCACCGGTATCCGGCAACAGGCAGGCCGCGGTCAGGGCGTCATACAGGCTCTCATCAATTTTGGTGGTCAAACCGTAGTGTCGGCTCAGCCGCCTGCTCACCTGACCGAGCTTCATCCCGACAATTGTACGCATGGCTTCCTGCGTGAGCGGACGGTAAATCACCGTCTGGAAACGGGCGAGTAAGGCTGGCTGGAAGTGGTCGCGCAGCAGCGGACGCAGTAGCTCGTGCAGCTCCGGTTCGGTGGCTTCCGGCTGTGCATCCAGCAGCTGCATGATGTGGTCGCTGCCGAGGTTGGAGGTCATCAGAATTACCGTGTTACGGAAGTCGATTTCACGCCCCTCGCCGTCGCGCATAAAGCCGCGGTCAAAGACCTGATAGAACAGGTTCATCACGTCACGGTGGGCCTTTTCCACCTCGTCCAGCAGCACCACGCTGTAGGGACGCTTGCGCACGGCTTCGGTGAGAATGCCGCCCTGGCCGTAACCGACATAGCCCGGCGGTGAACCTTTCAGCTGGGAAACGGTGTGCGGCTCCTGGTACTCGGACAGGTTGATGGTAATCAGCGACTTTTCACCGCCGTACAGCACGTCCGCCAGCGCCAGCGCGGTTTCGGTCTTGCCGGTGCCGCTCGGGCCGACCAGCAGGAACACGCCCTGTGGGCCGTTTTCTGGTGTCAGCCCGGTTTTTGCCGCGCGCAGGCGCCGGGCGATGGCGTTCAGCGCCGCATCCTGGCCCACCACGCGTTTACCGAGGTGCTCTTCGAGGTGTAACAGTTCCGTCTGCTCATCCTTCATTAATGATGAGAGCGGTACTCCCGTCCAGTCGGCAATCACCGTGGCGACGGTACGCGCATCCACATCCAGCCCCAGCAGCGGGTTACCCTGCTGAACGTCACTCAGTTGCTGTTGCAGGCCGGCAATCTCCGCCTGACGGGAAAGGTCCGCGCGGCAGGCCAGCAGCGCTTCCGTGAGTTTCAGCTCCTGGCCGTACTGCGCTTCCCGTTCGTCGAGCTCCAGAATAATGCGGACTTCATCCTGTTCAATGGCCGCCAGACGTTCACCGTGGGTGATGTTACCCACCGCGATATCTTCCAGTAACGCCTGCTTTTCCATCGCCAGGGCCGTGAGCTGCGCCTTCATCCGGGTCAGCGTCTCCGGCACGGTGTCGAGGCTCATCCGCACGCGGGCCGAGGCGGTATCCAGCAGGTCAACCGCCTTGTCCGGTAGCTGACGGCCGGTCAGGTAACGACGGGAAAGGGTCACCGCCGCCCTGACCGCCTCATCGGTAATGTGCACACCGTGGTGCTGTGAGTAGCGTGATTTCAGACCACGCAGCATCAGGCAGGCGGTGTCGTCGTCCGGCTCATCTACTTTCACCATCTGGAAGCGCCGCTCCAGTGCCGCGTCGCGCTCAAAGTACTGCTTGTACTCGCTCCAGGTGGTGGCCGCGATGGTCCGCAGTTCGCCGCGGGCGAGCGCCGGTTTCAGCAGGTTGGCCGCATCCGCGCCCCCGGCCTGATTACCCGCACCGATAATGGTGTGCGCTTCGTCGATGAACAGCAGCACCGGGGACGGAGACTGCTGTACCGCATCAATGACGTTTTTCAGGCGCTGTTCAAACTCCCCCTTCACGCCTGCCCCCGCCTGTAACAGACCGAGGTCCAGCGTGCGCAGGCTCACCGTTTGCAGGGGTTCCGGTACATTCCCTTCGGCGATGCGCAGCGCCAGCCCTTCGACCAGGGCGGTTTTCCCCACGCCCGGCTCGCCGACCAGAATCGGGTTGTTCTTGCGACGCCGCGAGAGAATATCCACCATCTGGCGGATTTCATTGTCGCGGCCGAAAACCGGGTCGATTTTGCCCTCACGCGCGTTAGCGGTGACATCAAGGGTGAATTTGTCCAGCGCGTTCTGCAGGGCCGGATTCAGTTCGCCCTCTTTCACCTCACTGCCGGACAGCGGCACGCTGCCGCCCTGCGCCAGTTCTTCTTCCTGCTGTACCTCTTCGCGCTCGTCTGACTGCGCATCCAGCAGCGGTCGCAGACGCTCAAGCTGGCTCACCCCCAGCGTCAGCAGCGGCCATAAACCGTCGCAGCGCACCAGGCTCTGCCGGTCCACCAGCGCCATCAGCAGGTGAATGCTGCGTATCTGCTCTTCGCCCGCCAGCGAGGCGCGCAGCCACGCGTCCTGCATCAGGGTCTGAGTGCTGTCCGAAAGCTGCGGACGGCCGCGCACTGAACGGGGCAGCTTCTCCAGAAAATTCAGCAAATCCTGCCAGATGGCGTCCATATCCCACTCGTAGCGGCGGGCCAGCACGGTGAGATCGCCCTCCCCCTGCTCCAGCAGCTTCAGCAGCCAGTGCTCGGGCAGGATTTCCGCATGGGCGCGGGTCTGGCACAGGGAAGCCGCGCCTTCCATCGCACGGGCGCAGTAGGGGTTCAGACGACGTAACAGGCTGGCTGGATTTTCCATGAGACTCTCTCTTTATCAGTTCCGGGCACGCTACCGCCCGTCGCTTTTCCTGTCATTCAGGAACCCAAAGCGCATAAGGTCGGGCAGGCAGATTGTGTTTTTCTTTGCTGAACGTCCGCGGTTACAGGCGTTCAGCAAAAACGGCGGACGGGAGGACCCGTCCGCACGAGACTCAGGCGGTGGCGCGTTCGTTCCAGGAATCGGAATGAATGATGTTGCCGTCCTTGTAGGTCCAGGTGATTTTTTCGTAGCGCAGCTCAATCTGCTCGAGGTGGTTGTGCTTCTCGAAAGACGGATCCTTGATGTCATGCATCACCGGATTCACCTTCACCACCTTCACGTTTTCCAGTCTGGTGTTGAAGTACTCCACCTCCTGGCCGGCATCGTTGATTTTGTACCACTTGAATTCCGCAGACTTCAGGGTCTGACCGGTGGTCACCGCCTTGTACAGGTACGGGCTGGAGGAGTCGATCTCCTTGGTGAACAGGAACGGCGTGTGGATACGGGTGCCGGTCAGCTTGCCGGTGTTGTTGTCGGTCGGGATGTACAGGTTGTGTTCCTGCGCCACCACTTCGATGCTGCCTTCACGATCCTGAACGTCCACGGAACCTTTGATGTCCGCGCCGCCATCGTCCTTCAGCCACAGATAAACAGGAATTGCCATGTTAATTACTCCATTTCATTTTTTGAGACGCCATCATCCTGCGATGGCGCGGGGGTATTGCCCGGCAGCTGACAGGCATTCGCCTGCGGCACCAGACTGATTTCGACACGGCGGTTCAGCGCCCGGCCTTCCGGCGTGTCGTTGGTGGCGACAGGACGGCTCTCGCCGTAGCCCTGCACCGCAAAGCAGCTCTCCGGCACGTCGCCGGTGTCGCGCATCCAGTCGCGCACGGACTCCGCACGCTTAAGCGACAGCACCTGGTTGGACGGGTCATCGCCCGTGCTGTCGGTATGACCCGCTATCACAATCAGCCAGCCGGGCTTCGCCTTAATTCCCACCAGCGAATTCACCAGCAGCTTAGTGGTGCCGGGTTTCAGCGCCCATTTGCCGGTGTCGAACAGCGACATGCTGTCGAGGCGGATGATTTTCGGCGCGACCTTTTCCACAGGCTTCGGTGGAGGAGGTGGTGGCACATACGAGCGGATCGCTTCCAGCACCGGTATTCGCAGACGTACCCCCCGATAAAGCCCCAGGCCCAGCCGGGCCGGTACACCATTGCGTGCCTGCTCATCCAGCAGCGCCGCATCCTCGCGCAGCACCTGTACGGCGCTGGCTTTAGGACCGTAATCATCCATGGCGATGCTGTTGTAACGGACAATATCGAAGCTCACGCGTTGCAGCAGCTGGCGGTTGTTCCAGCCACTGCTGAGCAGTGCAGCAATGGCCGCCAGCGTGAAAATCCCGAGCGCACAACGCCAGGTTCGCTCACGCGGTGTCAGGCCCCGCCCTTCCGGCAGTAATGGCAGAATAAAATCCGGGAACAGGGAGATGACCGTACTGTCCGTTCCCACCGGCTGCCAGCCAGACACCTGCTGCATCGCGGTGTGACGGGAAAGCCACGTCGTCCAGGCCGATGTGGCCAGGCTTCCGGCCAGGATCGGCCCCATTCCCCACAGCACCGCAACAGGTGCAATGACCGGCACATCGGGGTTCTCATCCATAAAAACTGCCTGGACATGCTGACGAAACCAGTTCATCAGCACCTGTTGCTGCACCGCAGGCGTTCCGCCGGAGGTAACCCATTCAGCAACAGAACCCGGGGCTGAAGATTCACGCCAGACCCTCACCCCTTCTCCCGGGAAAACCGCCTGCCAGAACATGTCATTCGTCATCGCGCTGCCGACCTGACCATTCAGCACCAGCGGCACAGAGTGACCGGTTGCTTTACGCAGCTGACTGATGTGCCAGCGCAGGGTCAGCAGTCGACTGGTCAGGGCTTCGCTGTCAGGGTGCTGCTGCGGGCAGACGCTGACCATCACCGACAGCTGACGTCCCCAGTCAGGACGTAACCACAGTATCTGACGGGCGACCTGCGCCAGATCATGATGATCCTCCACGCGGATCCAGCATCCCTGCGTGACAGTGAGTACCGGTGACGAATGTGGCCAGGCCAGAGGCAGATCGCCACAAACCAGCACTACGGGCTGACGGTAAGTGGCGTCAGGCAGGTCCTCCAGGCGCAGGGTGACATCATGCTGTTCACGGCGACGGGCGACAGTCCGGAACGCCAGGATAACCCCCAGTACCACCAGCAGAATGAGCACAGAAACCCACCTGGATACCGGCAGAAAACTCAGGCAGACCACGGCACTTAGCAGGACGGCCCACAACGCCAGCCCGCGCTGTTGTGCAGGACTCATTTCACGGCCCCCGGTAAAAGGGTTAGCAGCAACTGGTCCAGCCAGCGATCCAGTCCCCACCAGAGTGCAGCGACCACTATCACGCTCAGACCAATACGTACGGGCCATGACGCCAGCCAGCCGCCCATGATTCCCCGCCCGGTATGACTTTCCGCCAGTACGGGGTGGGACTGTGGATAGCTGAACGGCGTGACATATTCACTGAGTGCGTTGACAAGTTTCTGGCGCTCCGGGTCATTCAGTGAGCGGTAACTGCCGAGAAAACCCAGCATCATGACCCGCTGGAAGCAGGTCACGACAGCGTGGTCAGGCGCCGGTTCACGCAGCACATCGCGCATCTGATCGCACAGCGTGTCGCCGGCGTCCATAGTGCCGAGGAAGTGCCCCTGCAGGGGAATGTCATACCACTGCACACAGGCGTCATCTTCCACACCACGACCTTTCACCGCCTCATCGAGCAAGGCGCACTGTGCAGTAAGAATATGCTGACAGCTGGCTTCATCGAGTTCGCTCGCTTTCAGCTCACGCTGCACACGTTCGACATCAGCAATACAGCGCTCCCACAGCGTGCGCCCTTCGCCCGCCTGAAACGTCGGACCGTGACGCAGGCTGATCACCTGCAGCCAGGTGTCCTGCAGCAGGGCATCAATATCAATGGCCGCGGCAGTGCCGCGTTTACGCTCACTCATGTTCTCAACACCGCAAAGAGTTCAAGTTCAGGCTCGCCGAGCATGCCCGGAACGTAAAACATGCAGGTACCGCCCTGAAGCATTTCAGTGGCCTGAGGATGAGAGACATCAAGACTGAAATACTGATTTTCCAGACGTAACGGAATGGCTGCCGGTACATGGCGCAGCGGCGTCAGAGGCACGCCGACCCGCGATGAATTGACGATACTTCTGACATGATCGGGGCTGCCGACCTTACACTGGCGCGGGAAATGCTCCTGCAGTTGTGCCACCGGTACCGTTGAACGCACCGAGAGGTAGTAATCAGCCCCTTCACGCAGACGTGGGTCATGCAGACGGGCCTGCCAGAAGTGAAGCCGGGCATCATGCTCAAGCTCAATCGCTACCACCCGCGACGGCAGGCTGGCTTCGAGCAGGTCACCCAGTAAATCAAACAGCGGCGGGAATACGTTATTCTGTTGCTCGTGCTGCCAGACCGGGATCGCACTCACCTGATGCTCCAGCGAGAAAGTCAGCAGACTGCCCGCCAGGCGTGCCAGTTCCGGATATAGACGCTCCGGCGGGCTTTGCGGGTGGCGCTGAAACTGTCCGAGCACGGGTTCTGCGCTGTTCAGGGCATTGAGCAGCCAGAACAGGGACACATCCGCCACGGCAAAATCGGCCATCCGCTCATTACTTTCCCGGCGCATGGCCATAAGCCGACTCAGGCGTACACGTAGCTGGCTCATCAGTTGTTCCAGCTGGGTCATCAGCCAGCGACTGCCCTGCAGAGCCAGCAGTGGCGGAAGAAACGTCTCATCCAGTAACCATGCACCCTGCGAATCCTGCTGCAGGCGGGCAACCGGGCAGGTCAGATAATCGCTGTTGTCCTGACAGGCAAACCGTAGCGTCAACTCAGGTTTCATCACCGCAATCTGGCGGGTATCGTCCCCATAAGCGTTGCGGATATCCCGCCAGCGCTGGCGATAGCGAACAGGGCGTTCGGCCACCGCATCGGGTGTAAGACAGTTGCCGCCATTCGCCCGCAGCAGCGGGAGGGCCAGCACCACCACCGCATCCTGCGATCCACTCTCAAGCGCCAGCACCGGTGGCAGATCGTCAGCATTATCAGTGTCGATAAGCGTCCCGTCAGGGAAACGAATGTGCAGATGACGAGCCTGCAGGCGGCCCAGTTTCAGTACATCCGGTTCGAAAGTGGCATCAATCACTCCCCAGGGATGGGAGAGACCTAACCGGGCGATGCATTCCGCAGACCAGGCCGCATACGCGGCCTGTTGCTGGAAGTGCTGGGGAGAGACCATCTGGCCCCTGCCCCATAACGGTTGTTCCGTTTTCATTGGCTTCCTGCCTTAACTTACGCTTTCGCTTTCGGCATCTGGCTCACCAGCGACAGGTTCACGTCCATGCCTTCCACCTGGAAGTGCGGCACCGCGAACAGCTTCACGCGGAAGAAGCCCGGGTTGTCCTCAATATCTTCCACCACCACCTTCGCATCGCGCAGCGGGTGTGAGGCCTGCAGTTCGTCGCCCGGATCGGTCATTTCGGTCACCAGACTGCGTACCCATGTATTGAGTTCCAGCTCCAGCAGACGGCGATCTTTCGTCGTACCGATATTTTCGCGCTGAATCAGCTTCAGGTAATGCGCAATGCGCGACAGCAGGAAGATATACGGCAGACGGGCGTTGATGCGGCTGTTGGCGGTGGCGTCGGCGGTGTCGTACAGCGCCGGTTTCTGCGCCGAGTTCGCCGAGAAGAAGCAGGCGTAATCACGGTTCTTGTAGTACGACAGCGGTATAAAGCCCAGGTTGGCGAATTCAAACTCGCGGGTTTCCGGGATCATCACCTCTGACGGGATCTTCACCTGGTTGCCGGTACCCAGATCGTACAGGTGGATCGGCAGGTCTTTCACAGCCCCACCTGCCTGCGGGCCACGAATTTGCACGCACCAGCCGTTGTTGATGAAGCTCTTCACCATGTTGGAGGCGAAGGAGAAAGATGCGCTTGTCCACAGGTATTTTTCGTGGTCCGGACCTTTCACCTGCTCAACGTAGTTGAAACTGCGCACCGGCACCGTGTCCGGACCGTAAGGCAGACGCCCCAGCACGCGCGGCATCACCAGGCCGATATAACGGGCATCGTCGGTGTCGCGGAAGGATTTCCATTTGATGTATTCGGCACGGTCGAAGTAGTTACCGATGTCCTTAATCGCGGCCACCTCTTCCATCGATTCCTTGAGGAAGAATTTCGGCCCGACGGCACCGATAAACGGCATATGCGCGGCGGCAGAGACTTTAGAGATATTGCGCAGCAGCGCCACGTCCTGCGGGCTGGCATCGAACTCATAGGCGGAAATGACTGAACCAATCGGCTCGCCGCCCGGGGTGTCGTATTCAGCGGTATAGGTGTGCCAGTACAGGCCGCTCTGGATAAGTTCCGGCGCATCTTCGAAGTCCTGGCGCAGGTCGTCTTTGGACACATCCAGAATTTCCGTTTTCACGTTCTGGCGGTAGTCGGTGTTGTCCACCAGCTGCTTCAGGCCGCGCCACAGGGATTCCACTTTCTGGAATTCTGCATGATGCATCACCGCATCCAGCTGGCGGCTGATCTGGAAATCCAGCTCTGCAATATGGTGGTCAATCAGGGTTTTATCGAGTTTTTCCACTGGCTGGCCGGATTTGCGGATGCAGTCCATAAATACCTGCATTGCCGCTGTCAGGCGCTCACCTGCCGGAGCATCAGACAGTGCGGCATCGTCCAGAAACGCATTGATATCGCCCAGGCTTGTGGCCGGGGTCAGGTTGATTTTGTCGAACAGGGAGGCGTAGACGCTCTCTTTTTCCAGCACAGTGGTCTGCCCCTGCGCGGAGCCATTTTCAGTATTAACAGACATCAGCATTCTCTCGTTTAATCCATTAAAAGACGCGCCCGTTTTTATTTCGGGGCCAGGGCACTCATTTCGTTACGTAATTCCTGAGACAGCGCCGGGTCCTTAAGAATTTTCTCGAGCTCTTTTCTGAAAGTGGCGTTATCCAGCAGATTGGACTTGAGGTCACGTAATAAATTACGCATCGCCAGCATGGCACGTAACTGAGGAATTTGTCGGGCCACCTGTTCGGGTTCAAAATCTTTCATATCTGAAAAGCGCAGCGTCACATTCTCTTCCGTACGCTCACCCGCCAGCGTATTCGGAACCGTCATATTGACCTCCGGGTTAAATTCCGAAAGTACACTGTTGAGGTTATTTTTGTTGACGTTAATTTTCTTTCTTTCAGATAATGGTCGGCTCTCTTTACCGTTACTGAAATCACCGACAGTGAGTAATTTAAGGGGTAGCTCAACTTTCTTCTGCGCCCCTCCGGTATGCAATGCAAGTTTTAAATTAATGCGTGCCTTAGGCACTTCGTTCTGGAACGTATCAGCCATAGCAGTCCCTTTCCTTAAGGAATGTTTGTTGAAGTTAACGACGTTTCTGAATAAATCGATATTAGAACAAAACGCTACAATAGATCAACCACCTGGAATCAAAGGCCAAATTAAGACATTCCTTAAGAATTTTACTCTATATAAATAAAATATGGTTTTGCAGCATGCCTTTTCATAAAGAAATATCAACCACAACTCCGAAAATAGTCAGCGTTAGTGGCTATTTCTGCGAAAAAATGAAGATCCATATCCAAACAAAGCAACGTTATTGATTTAAATCAATACAAGAGAAAATATCTACAGCGCTACCTAATAGTATGACCCGCATCAATGTTTACACGCTTCCGCAAGACGCGACACCCATTAAAAAGTCCAATAGTGGACAGTTTTTTTAACGAGATGCGATATATTCAAATTATGAATATTTCGCTTAATTTAAAAAAACTGAGCAACACCCAGCGCTGTAAAACACAGTATCAATGCAGCGCCATCTTCACGATCTAGAATGAACAGAAAAGCGCTGGCACGTGATATCGGGCCAGCGCAGTATCAGGAGGGGAAATAAATTAGCGGACTCTCGTTTTTCAGTGCTTCACAATATACATCGTACGGCTGTACGCCACGTCTTCAGGATTATTGATCGGATATCCCTTCACCCAGGGTTTAATCAGACGTCCGTTGGTGTACTGGTAGATCGGCGCAATTGGCGCTTTTTCCGTGAGGATCTTCTCCGCCCGGTTGTAATCCGCATTACGGGCTTCCGCGGTGGTTTCAAGCGTCGCCTGATTGATGATCTTATCGTAAGCCGGGTCGTTAAAGCGGGAGATATTGCCGCTGTGGGTTGATGTCAGCAGCGACAGGAAGGTAGATGGCTCGTTGTAGTCCCCGACCCAGGACGCGCGGATCACATCAAAATTCCCTGTGTTTCGGCTATCGATATAGGTTTTCCACTCCTGGTTTTGCAGTTTGACGTCTACCCCCAGATTCTTCTTCCACATCGAAGCCACCGCAATCGCGATTTTCTGATGGTTCTCTGAAGTGTTATACAACAGGGTCAGCTTCAGTGGACGCTGAGGGCTATATCCCGCCGCCTGCAGCAAGGTTTTGGCCTGCGCGTTTAGCTCCTGCTGCGACATCTGCTCAAACGGTGATGTCTCTGGCGTGAAACCTGCCGTCACATCAGGCGTGAAATGCCAGGCTGGTTTTTCTCCCGTACCTAACACTTTTTCCGCCATAATCCGGCGATCGATGGTCATACTCAGCGCCAGACGCACGCGGGAATCGGCGGTCGGGCCCTTTTGCGTGTTAAATGCATAGTAATACGTTCCCAGCTGCGGCGGCGTGTATACCTGTCCAGGAATATCCTTGAGCAATTTCTGGTACAGGTTTTTCGGGAACGACTCGGTGATATCAATATCACCTGCCAGGTAGCGTTTGGTGGCGGAAGACTCCTGATTGATCGGAATAAACGTCACTTTTTGGAGAACAGTTTTCGCGTTATCCCAGTAGTGGGTATTCGGCACAACGACCAGCTTCTCATTCACCACACGATCTTTCAGCACATAGGCACCATTGCCCACAAGGGAGCCCGGACGCGTCCACTCTATACCGCTTTCGACGTTCGCTTTCTGAACCGGATAGAACGCGAAGTTTGCCGTCAGGTTGCTAAACCACGGCAGCGGTTTATCGAGCTGAACGCGTAACGTTCTGGCATCCACCGCCGTTACCCCCAGCGTATCGGGCGCGGCTTTGCCATCAATAATCGCCTGAGCGTTGTTAATGCCTGCCAGAGCAGCAAACCAGGCAAACGGCGAGGTGGTTTTCGGGTCAACCAGACGCTGCCAGCTGTAGACAAAATCCTGCGCCGTGACTGGCGTGCCGTCAGACCATTTTGCATCATCGCGCAGGGTAAATGTCCAGATGCGGTTATCGTTACTCTGCCAGCGCGTCGCCACGCCCGGCGTCAACTCCCCTTTCTCATTCTGATTGACCAGGCCTTCAAACAGATCGCGAATCACCTGAATCTCGGGTAGCCCCACGGCCTTGGCCGGGTCAAGCGACGCGGGCTCGTCTTTGATGTGTCTGACCAGCTCCTGTTTTTGCGCCAGCACCGTCCCCTTTGGCACATCAGCAGCGTAAGAAAATGACGATAGCCCGCAAAGGCACAGTGCAGAAAAAAGCAGCGAAACAGGATGCTTCATGAGATCCCCTTTAGAAATCGGTAATACGCGAATGCGTAATTATTTGTTTCGAAACGGCGAAATGCAAATACCTTAAGCCGGAAAGGTGATATCTGGCAATCTTCGTTCTTCGATGAAACTATTTGATTAAACGTGGGTTTTGCACAACACTGCCAGTAAGCACTTCTTTATCAGGATTTCCTATGGCAGTTACCCGACCAAGAACGGAACGTGGCGCTTTCCCGCCAGGCACCGAACATTATGGCCAGTCTTTCTTAGGTGCACCGCTAATCTGGTTTCCCGCACCGGATGCCGATCGTCATAGCGGCCTGATTATTGCGGGAACGCACGGCGATGAGAACTCCTCGATCGTCACCCTCTCCTGTGCGTTACGCACCCTTGCACCGACACTACGCCGGCATCATGTGATCCTGACCGTCAACCCGGATGGCTGTCAGCTTGGGCTGAGGGCGAATGCGAGAGGGATAGATTTAAACCGCAACTTCCCGGCGGCCAACTGGCGCGCCGGTGAAACGGTATACCGCTGGAACAGCTCGGCTGAAGAGCGTGACGTGGTGTTACTGACGGGAGAAAAACCCGGCTCAGAGCCAGAAACACAGGCGCTCTGCCAGTTAATCCACAAAATCCACCCCGCATGGGTTGTCTCATTTCACGATCCGCTGGCCTGTATTGAAGATCCCCGTCACTCCGCACTGGGGCAGTGGCTTGCCGATGCCTTCGCCCTGCCTCTGGTCAGCAGCGTCGGTTATGAAACCCCGGGGTCATTTGGTAGCTGGTGCGCCGATCTGGATTTGCACTGCATCACCGCTGAATTTCCCCCGATATCTTCCGACGAAGCCAGCGAAAAATACCTGAAAGCGATGGTAGATCTTCTGCGCTGGCAGCCTCAGAGATGAAGCACTCCGCTGGTGAAGGTGAGCGCAGGCGAAACGTCAACCGCCAGCCAGGTTGGGCCATCGAGATCGGCAAACCGGACCTGATTCACCAGCGGTAGCGCCGCATTAATCGCCCGGGAAGTACAGAGCATGCATCCCAGCATCAACGTAAACCCCTTCGCCTGTGCCTGCGACGCCAGCGCCAGCGCCTCGGTCAGCCCACCGGTTTTATCGAGTTTGATATTCACCATCTCATAGCAGCCCGCTAAACCGTCGAGACTCTCGCGGGTATGGCAGCTTTCATCGGCGCAGATCGGCAATGGGTGGATAAAGTTCTTCAATGCCGCATCATCCTGTACCGGAAGCGGTTGCTCCAGCATAGCCACACCCAGATCGGCAAGCAGCTGGCAGCGCGCGGCCAGCCCTTCCGGGTGCCATGACTCGTTGGCGTCGACAATCAGCGTTGCGTCCGGCACCGCCGCGCGAATGGCGACCATGCGTTCACTGATCAAGCGATCGTCGAGTTTCACCTTAAGCAGCGTGGCACCAGCCTCAAAGAGCGCTTTTGCACTGGCAGCCATCTGCTCCGGCTCGCCAATCACCACGGTTTGCGCGGTCACCACTTTCTCCGGAAGCGTCACGCCAGCCAGCGACGGTAAGGATATCTGCTGCTTCGCCGCCTCAAGACTCCACAGCGCACAGTCAATTGCATTACGAGCCGCCCCGGCAGGTAAACGCTGCTGTAACGCCTCACGAGTCAACCCGGTTTGCAGGTCAGTTACCAGGGTCATAATTTGCGCCATCACCGAGGCAAGGCTTTCTCCGTAGCGAGGATAAGGCGTGCATTCACCAACCCCTTTAACCCCTTCTTCTTCTATTTCGACCACCACCACGCAGGCTTCACTTCGGCTGCCACGGGAGATCACAAACGGGGTATGCAATGGCCAGGCTTCTTCATAGACCTTAACGCTTCTCATCACTGACTCCTTGCAGCCCGGTAAGGCGAAAAAATTGGTTTGCCGTGTTATCCGCTGATGGCATACACTAGCCTCGACGTTAACTATATGTAAACAGGAAGATATCTATGTCACAACTCGTTCATTTCCAGGGCAACCCGGTTGCTGTAGCAGGTTCCATTCCTCAGGCTGGCAGCAAAGCGCAGGCTTTTACTCTGGTGGCTAAAGATCTGTCTGACGTCACACTGAGCCAGTTTGCTGGCAAACGCAAAGTACTGAACATTTTCCCAAGCATTGATACCGGCGTCTGTGCCGCATCCGTGCGCAAATTCAACCAGCTGGCCACTGAAATGGACAACACCGTGGTGCTGTGCGTTTCAGCAGACCTGCCATTCGCGCAGTCCCGTTTCTGCGGTGCTGAAGGTCTGAGCAACGTCATTACCCTTTCAACTCTGCGCAGCCCGGATTTCCTGGAAAAATACGGCGTTGGCATTGCTGAAGGCCCACTGAAAGGCCTGGCGGCGCGTGCCGTGCTGGTAATCGATGAAAACGATAACGTCGTGTTCAGCGAACTGGTCAACGAAATCACCACCGAACCTGACTACACCGCTGCGCTGGAATCGCTGAAAGCCTGATTATTTACAGGCATTTTATAAAGCTTAGCAATGTAATGAAATAAAAGGTTTATTTAAGAATAGACCTTGCGTTCCAAACCTCGCCGATGCGGGGTTTTTTATTGCCTCAACAGCTGAATCGTTAAAGCAAAAACGTTCTAAAATCACATATATCATGAAATAAAAACGTTCCATTCTCACCATAACGAGATCGCTCACGCATAATAAAGGTTTAAAAAACGCAATTTCTCCGCCAGTGAAGCCCATCACATTTCCCTTCTCGCCTAAACATTAGATTTGCTTACGTGATCAAAAATCGTTTCAGCAAAAGGAATTAAATATGAAGATTAAACTGGCTTTTACGGTTCTTGCGGTACTGATATCTGGACATGCCGCCGCTAAAACCTGGGTGCTGACAAGCGCTGAAAGCGGCGTGGAGAAAGGAAACTGGAAAATTTCCAGCGATGAGCTGAAGTTTCAGGGACAGCCTTTCAGCATCGAGCAAAAAGTCCTGCATGGTGGCAAGCAGGAAGGCAGCAAGGTAATTGTTATCAGCAGCAAAAATGGTCTGACAATTACCCTCAGCCCGACGCGTGGGATGAATCTGCTGCATGTCGAAGGCTTTGGTACCCGAATGGGGTGGGATTCTCCTGTCAAAGAGGTGGTGAATCCGGCCTATATCAATCTGGAAAGTCGAAACGGACTTGGCTGGCTGGAAGGTTTCAACGAAATGATGGTTCGTTGCGGCTATGAATGGACAGGCCACCCGGTCACGGCTGACGGTCAGATTTATACCCTGCACGGCAAGGCGGGAAATACGCCTGCGTCGCAGGTGGAAGTCGATGTTGCTGATGCCGCACCGCATGAAATTCGTATTCGCGGATTAATCAAAGAGAGCACGTTTAAAAAAGCAGATCTGCAGACGATGACCGAACTGCGTTACGTACCGGGCAGCAACCAGTTCAGCCTGCATGATGTTCTGACTAACCATGCTGATTATCCTCATGATTATCAGATTATCTATCACAGCAACTTTGGTACGCCAATCCTCGAAGAAGGTGCCCGCTTCCTTGCGCCGGCCGCCAGCATTGGTCCTTTCAATGACTATGCCAAAGCGGGTCTGGATAACTGGCAAACCTACGCCGGCCCCACTCAGGGCTTTGATGAAATGGTCTTCAATATCAAACCGCTCGCGGATAATAATCATGAAACCCTGGCGGCAGTGGTCAATAAAGCGGGAGACAAAGGTGCGTCAATTCAGTTCGACACGCGGCAGTTGCCTGTCCTGACCTTATGGAAAAATACCGATACGCTCAAACAGGGCTATGTCACTGGTATTGAGCCGGGAACCAGCTACGCCTATCCCGTCACCATTGAACGCGAGCAGAAACGCGTTAAGCAGTTACAACCTGGCGCCAGCACGCAGTTCGACCTGACCTATACCCTGCTTCACAGCAAGGAACAGGTGAAAGAGGTTGAACAGAAAATTGCGGGGATTCAGGGAGAGACAAAAGTCGAGGTAGTTACCACGCCTCTGGCGAAAGAGTAAGTGCAAAAAAAGCCTCTTTACAGAGGCTTTTATCGTTATTCGTCACCCTTCTTGTGGTTGAGTCCATATTCGCGAAGCTTATTCGCAATCGCGGTATGGGATACCCCCAGGCGTTTTGCCAGCTTACGCGTGCTTGGGTAGCTGCGATAAAGCTGTGTCAGCACGGAACGCTCGAAACGGCTGGTAATATCATCCAGCGAGCCTTCCATCGCCTCTTCGCCCACCGATACCGTTCCGGCATCGTAATCCGGCAACAGGATATCCTGTGGACGCAACTCGTACCCTTCCAGCTGCGTCAGCGCACGATAAACGGCGTTTTTCAGCTGACGAATATTTCCCGGCCAGCCGTAGCGCGTCAGCACCGTACCCAGATCGGCTGACAGTTTCGGACGCGGTACCCCCTGCTCGTCGGCGAAGCGTGCCACAAACAGCTCCGTCAGCGGAATGATATCTTGCGGACAATCGCGCAGCGGCGGAATGTTTAGCGTCAACACGTTCAGTCGATAGTAGAGATCTTCCCGGAACATCCCTTTCTGTACCAGCTCAACGAGGTTTTTCTGAGTGGCACAAATCACGCGCACATCCACGTGAACTTCGTGATCCTCCCCTACGCGACGGAAGGTCCCATCGTTCAGGAAGCGCAGCAGTTTGGCCTGCATGCGCGGCGACATTTCGCCAATTTCGTCCAGCAGCACGGAACCGCCGTTCGCCTGCTCGAAGAAGCCTTTTTTGCCTTCCGGGGCGTGGCCAAACAGCTCGCTTTCGACCGCATCCTCAGGAATAGAGGCACAGTTCAGCGCCAGATACGGTTTTGCCGCGCGTGGGCTGGCAAGATGCACGGCGTGGGCCAGCAGATCCTTCCCGGTCCCGGTATCACCGGTAATCAGCAGCGGCGCGGTCAGGCTGGCGAGCTTACGGGCCTGATCGACCACATGACGCATTTTCGGGCTGACGGCAATGATCTGGCTGAACGCTCCCACATCCTGGCTGGAGAGATTTTGCAGCTGACGGCCCATCCGCACGGTAGAGCGCAGCATGATAACGGCCCCGGTCAGAACGCGAGTGTCGTTCTCTCCTTTCAGGTACACCGGCGTAATCTCCATCAGGAAATTCTGCCCGTTGATCACCACATGCTCGCTATGCGTATTTTGCGGGTTGCTGTCCAGCCAGCGCTGGAAATTAAACCCCGGGATCAGCTGCGCGGCATGGTGATGAGTGAGCTTGTCCTGGCTCTGGGCGAACAGCTGGCAGCTCGCATGGTTTACCCGCTCAACTTTGCTTTTCAAATCCAGTGACAGGAAAGGCTCTGGCATGGCTTCAAGCAAGGCGCTCAATGCGAGGTGCTCACGCTCAGACGGCATCCAGGGAATGGTGCGTACATCCGTAACGCCAGCGATACGGCGGATTTCAGCCATCAGGCTGCTAAAAGTATTAAATTCAATTTCGGCAAAATTGAGGTAAATTCGCCCGACAGGATCAATCTCGATGCCACGTAAGTCAATGCTACGTAAAACAAGGAGATCGAGTAACTCGCGGGTCAGACCGAGACGGTCTTCACAGAAGACTTCAAGACGCATGGGAAATTCACCGTTTTAAGCCAATAACCTTAAAATGATATGTCAGAACACGGTGATGCGGAAGATGGCTGTCAAGAAAGATTGACAGCCAGCACGATAAGTAAACAAACCGGTTACTGAACTGGTTTTTTATTGAGCGTCTCTTTGAGCTGCCCAATCAATTCACGACGAAAATCGCCCAGGCGCGGTTTATCTCCGTCGATCCACGGCAGTGGTCGGCAGACTTCCATCGCTTTAATGCCCAGACGTGCGGTTAACAACCCTGCCCCAATTCCCTGCGCGGCACGCGCTGAGAGACGGGCCGCCAGATCCTGCGACATCCAGTCCATGCCGACTTCGCGCACCAGCTCACTGGCACCGGCGAAGGCGATGTTCAGCAACACCAATTTAAAGAGCCGCAGCCGGCTGTAGTAGCCAAGCTCAATACCGTAAAGACTGGCGATACGGTTTATCAGGCGCAGGTTACGCCAGGCGATGAACGCCATATCCACCAGCGCCAGCGGACTGACCGCGATCATCAGCGTTGATTCCGCCGCAGAGCGGCTAATCTCGCGCCGCGCCTGAGCATCCAGCACAGGCTGCACCATATGCGAGTAGAGCGTCACCACCTCCCGGTCATTTTGCGTTTCGTGAATGGCGGCATACCAGCGCTGCAGTGCCGGGTGCGACTGGTCAATCCCCGCCTGCGCCGCCAGCTTTCCGCAGAATGCCCGGCCTTTTCCGGTACCGTGGCTGTGCAGCAGATCGCGTGCTTCATCCCGTTCATGCGCACGCTGCCTCAGACGCCACAGTCGACGCCACTCGGTGACAACCGACCCTACGCCTGCCCCCACGATCAACGCCCCCGCGGCACAACCGCCCAGCGCCACCCAGTCCTGGGTTTGCCAGGCGTTGATACCCCATTGCACGCCTTGTCCCACCACGCTTACGCCGAAGAGCGCCAGCCCGGCCGTAACCATCTTACGCCACAGGCTACGTTTCGGACGTAAAGCCGCCTCAACGACCGCTTCCGCCTGGCCCTCCTCAACGGACGGCTCGTCAGCCAGGGCCGGAGCAAAATGTTCTGCCTGCTCGCCGCTGAACGTCTGCGCCGTTTTAAAGGCCTCCTGCTGCGCCTGCTCAAGCGTCCCGGTAAAGTCAATGCGGGGTTTTAACGGTTCCGTCATCGCAATTTATCTCCAATCAAAAACTCCAGCGCCGCATCCAGACGAATGTGCGGTAATGGCTGATCGACGGTCATGACCTGTGGGCGGAAGGCTTCAAACTGGAAGCCCTGACTCTGCCAGAATGCCTGCCCCGGAAGGCGTGCAGGCACTTCGCCCGGATACACGGTCAGCGGTTCGCCGTCGCTGAGGCGATTCCCGCGCAGGGCCGGGATTTTCTCGCCGTTAAGATCAATCAGCCCACTTTGCGTCGCCTGTACGGAAGCCAGCCCAAGACAATCCATGCTGATCCCTTCGAACGCCGCATTTTGCCAGGCGTCCTGCACCAGTTGCTGTAACAGCGACACCATGTTGGCATGCTGATCAACCGTTACGTGATCGGCTTTGGTGGCCGCAAACAGCAGTTTGTCGATCACCGGGGAAAAGAGGCGGCGAAACAGCGTACGCTGTCCGTAGTGAAAACTTTGCATCAGTTGCGTCAGCGCCAGGCGCATATCGTTGAAAGCCTGCGGCCCGCTGTTGAGTGGTTGCAGGCAGTCCACCAGTACAATCTGACGATCGAAACGTAAAAAGTGGTTTTTATAAAAACCTTTCACCACTTTTTCACAGTAGTAGTTGTAGCGCTCGCGCAGCATCCCGGCGTTGGTGTGCTTGTCTGCCTGCGCCAGCTTTGCCTCTCCCACGCCATCCACGTCGGGCCACGGGAAGAACTGCAGCGCAGGCGCACCCGCCAGGTCGCCCGGCAAAACAAACCGTCCTGGCTGGATGAAGTGCAGCCCTTCCTGTTTACACTGATGCAGATAATCCGTCCAGGCTTCGGCAATCGCCGCCAGGCGGTTCTCATCTGCGGGTGCCAGCGGATCTAAACCTGCGCATAACTGCCGCCATTTTGCCGACCACTCCGCGCGGTGACCCTGTAACAAACCGGTCATTTGTCGCGACCAGCTGAGATAATCCTGCGCCAGCATGGGTAAATCGAGCAGCCATTCGCCCGGGTAATCCACAATCTCCAGATAGAGCGTGGAGGTATCCTTGAAGTGGCGCAACAATGATTCATTGGAACGAAAACGCAGCGCGAGACGGATTTCGCTCACCCCTCTCGTGGGTGTCGGCCACGCGGGTGGGTCACCGTAAAGCTGTGCCAGCCCTTCATCATAGGTAAAGCGAGGGATACCGAAATCGCGCTGGGGAACGCGCTTAACGCCCAGCAGACGCTCTTCCCGCACCGCACTGAGCAGCGGCAGGCGTGCCCCGGCGTGCAGGTTCAGCAGCTGGTTAACCATCGCCGTGATAAACGCCGTTTTGCCACTGCGGCTAAGCCCGGTGACCGCCAGACGCAAATGGCGATCGACGCCTCGGTTCACCAGAGAGTTGAGTTCGTTTTTAAGTCGCTTCATCGCCGTCCTTCGTCGCTGGAAGCCTGGAATGACTTGCTTCAGAATACAGTAAATGGGGGCAGATCGTTGATTATCAATTCATAATTATTGCTATTGCCGTTTTTTCTCCAGTAAGATGAACGACATTGCCGTCCCGGAGTGAGTAAGGTGTATGTCACCCACCATCTATGATATTGCGCGCGTTGCTGGTGTTTCTAAATCAACCGTGTCCAGAGTGTTGAATAAACAAACCAATATTTCTCCTGAAGCGCGAGAGAAAGTGCTGAAGGCGATTGAAGAGCTAAATTATCAACCAAATAAACTTGCCCGCGCTCTGACCTCATCTGGCTTTGACGCCATTATGGTGATTTCCACCCGCTCAACAAAAACCACTGCCGGTAATCCTTTTTTCTCCGACGTATTGCACGCCATAACCGCCAAGGCGGAACAGGAAGGGTTTGATGTTATTTTGCAAACGTCAAAGAGCAGTGAAGATGACCTGCTAAAATGCGAAAGCAAAATAAAGCAGAAAATGATCAAAGGGGTCATTATGCTGAGTTCGCCTGCCAATGAATCCTTTTTCTCACGGCTCGATATGTACGGTGTGCCGGTAGTCGTAATCGGTAAAGTTGAAGGCGACTTTCAGAATATTTACTCCGTCGATACCGACAATTTTCATGACAGCGAGATGCTGACCGACACGTTTATTAAAAACGGGCGGAAAAAAATTGCCTGTCTGCATGCACCACTCGATTATCACGTGTCTATTGATCGTCTTGCGGGTTATAAAGCCAGCCTGGAAAAGGCGAATATTGCTGTTAACCCGGACTGGATCATTGATGGCGGTTATACCCATGAGAGCGCACTTTCAGCGGCCATTACGTTGTTGTCTTCTTCCACCCCACCGGATGCGGTATTCGCCACCGACAGCATGAAATTGCTGAGTCTTTATCGCGCTGCGGATGAGTTAAATTTAATGCTACCTGAGCAGGTTGCCGTGGCGGGTTACAGCGACCCGATGCTCTCCCTGATTCTGACGCCTGCGCCAGCTGGATTTGATATTCCCACCCGCAAGCTAGGCGAAGAGAGCTGCGACCTGCTTTTCAGGCGTATCTCCGGTAAACCCGCCCCGCATAAGGTGCTGATTGAAACCCACTTTTCGTTCGCTGATTCTCTTCGCTAAAACCAGGGGCTGATAGCCCCTGGTGAACAGCCGATCAGAAGGCGTAATTCACGCCCACGCCCGCATAGTGGAATCGATCGCTTTCGCCTTCATCGTGATTTTCCCATTCATAGGCATACTCCAGCGTCATTGAAAGACCGTTATTGAAATCGTAGGCATAAAGCAGGCCCAGACGGTTGAAATCATGCCCTTCACGCTCAGGATCGTCTTGCCAGTCCCAGTTTGACCAGCGGTCGAGCCCCAGGCGGGTATACGGCGTCAGCGTGGTATTGCCTAATGAAATGGGTAAATAGGCGCGGATCTCCTGCGTTGAAAACTCACCGTTATTACGTGAACTGTCCATATTGAAACCGCGCTCTAAATAGTAATTCACTTTTGCCGCGAAGGTTTCATTAATGGTCCAGGTAAAGCCCGTTTCTGTTTCAACGCGACTGTCGGCATAACCCGTTTTTTCCAGGTCATTGGCAAACTGATACATGGCAAACCAGCCGCCGAAACGCCAGTCATCGCTTAACTTAATATCCCAGTCTGGTTGTATTTTGTAGCGCTGCATATTCGCGCTGCCGTCTTTCGCGCCGTGTTCATCTTTGAAATGATAACCGTAATTACGGAAGCCGCCGGTCAGGCCGAGGGTAAAATCATCGGTTCCAATAAAACGATAGCGCAGCTCGAATTCGGGACGATCAAAATAGGTCCCGCGGGTCATACTGCTGTAATCAACGGGGCCTTCCTGATACATGGCAAGGGAAATCGTCCACGCATCCCATGTGGCGTTAAACCACACGGAGGGTTCATATAATCCGTCTTTATCATCCCCCTGACCTTCGACGTTTTCAATTTCATACATGGCACCTATATTAAAATTCCAGTGTGGTGCCGGTTCTGAGGCGTGTGCGTAGCTAACCCCTGCGCATAGAATAAGCGCAGCACTTCTTAGTAGAGTACTCATTAAAATATTCCTTTATAATGGACAAACAAAAAAACCGGAAATTAATATTTCCGGCGAACATTTTTATTATCTGATTGCCGCTTCTGTTTCCGCGTCAAAAAAATGACACTTATTCATATCGAACTGAATGCCGATATTATCCCCTGCAGCATAATCAGTGGCAGCCCCTGCCCGGACGACCAGTTCGTGGCCCCCGACGGTGGCATACAGCATAAATTCAGCACCGGTCAGTTCGGCAACGCTGATTTTGGCGGCAATCGCCTCACCGCTGGCTTGCGAGGTGAAAATATCCTCCGGTCTGATGCCAAAGACCACGGCTTTGCGTTGATACCCCTGAGCGTTAAGTACCGAGAGCATATCTTCGGGGATCTCCAGGCGCAGCGTTTCCGTCACGAAGTAGCGTTCATTGATCGCCCCCCGAATAAAGTTCATTGCTGGCGAACCAATGAATCCTGCCACAAACATATTTGCCGGTTCGTTATAGACCTGCTTCGGTGCGCCCACCTGCTGAATGTATCCATCTTTCAGGATCACAATGCGGGTTGCCATCGTCATGGCTTCGGTCTGATCGTGCGTCACATAAATCATGGTGGTATTCAGCTTTTGATGCAGCTTGCTGATTTCGGCACGCATTTGAACACGCAGTTTAGCGTCAAGGTTTGAGAGCGGTTCATCCATCAGGAAGACGCCCGCTTCACGCACAATCGCCCTGCCTAATGCCACGCGCTGGCGTTGGCCACCCGACAACGCACCGGGCTTACGCTTGAGGTAATCGCGCAGCCCAAGAATCTGAGCGGCCCAGTTAACGCGCTCTTCAATGACGGCAGGCGCGATCTTCTGCATCTTCAGCCCAAATGCCATGTTGTCGTACACCGTCATATGGGGATACAGCGCATAGTTCTGAAAGACCATCGCAATATCCCGGGACTTGGCCGGGACATCATTCATACGCACGCCGTCAATCACCAGCTCACCGGCGCTGATCTCCTCCAGCCCGGCAATCATGCGCAGCGTCGTCGATTTACCGCAGCCCGATGGCCCGACGAAAACGATAAATTCTTTATCCTCAATGTCGAGGTTGAAATCTTTGACCACATGGACCTGGTTGTCATAGATTTTTTGGATATGTTTTAGCGATAGTTGCGCCATTCTTAATTCCTTATCAGTACCGTCCGGGAAGCCCAGAAATCTGTCAGGCATTTCCAGGTCAGCTCCCGCGTTGAATGAAGTTGAAGTCCCGCATGGTTGAGGCCTGCCCCTATTCCCACCGACAACATCCCTGCGGCGTTGATCGCCTCAACGCCGGAGGCGGCATCCTCAATCCCGATAGCTTCCTCCGGGCGGACGTTAAGACCCGCACAGGCAGCAAGGAAGATTTCCGGGTCCGGTTTGGAGCGGGCAATACGGGACGCATCGGCACAGAAATCAAACGCCCTGTGGATCCCCAGCGCCTGCAAAATGCCGGGAGCGTTAAGTGAAACAGATGCCAGCCCAATTTTGACGTTTGCCGCGCGTATGTCGGCCAGCACCTCACGAATGCCCGGGAGCAGTGACGCTTGCGTAAGCGAAGCCAGCGACTGGACATAGAGCGCGTTTTTTTTACGCGCAAGCGCCAGGCGCTGCTGTTCATCGAACGCGTCTTCTTTGCCACCGTGACGCAGGATCCGCTGCAGGGAGTCCATGCGGCTAATCCCTTTCAGCGTTTCATTGAAGGCTTCATCAATGGTGATCCCGACCTCCTTCGCGACAGCGCGCCAGGCCAGGAAGTGCAGATGAGCGGTGTCGGTGATCACCCCATCCAGATCGAATACAACGGCATTAAGGTTCATCTCTTCCCTCCGTGGTAGCGGTCCCAGTAACAGGCGTAAGAAAATCCTTGCAGGACAAGACCTGCCGTCCCGAAAGCTGGAGGGTTTTACCCCAGAGCGTTAGCGTGACGGGAGCAGAACTGGTCACCGAAAGTGCCTCTTTCGTCACGATGAAGTGCAGCTGCGCATTCTGCCAACGCAGCGGAAACGCCAGCCTTTGCCAGTGCGCAGGCATCCTGGGTGCCAGATGTAGCTCCCCGTCCACGATCTGCAGCCCGGCAAATCCCTGAATAACACCTGACCAGATCGCGCCCGTTGCGGCAGCATGAATACCGTCATCACTGCTGTGCGGATCGTCGCCCAGATCGATGGCAATGCCATCACGCCAGAAGGCGTAAGCCCCTTCTGTATCACCACAGCGCGCGTTAACAATGCCGTGGATGGCTTTGCTCAGAGACGAGTCATGAATTGTGCGCGGCTCATAGAATGCCAGGTTGGCCGCGCACTGCTGCGGCGTAAAGCGTTCCGGCAACAGGTAATTAAGCATTACCACATCGGCCTGTTTGAGGATCTGCATCTCGTTAACTTCAGCGCGCGAGTAATCCAGCAGAATGGTCTGCTTGCCCGCTTTGGCTTTATAGCGGCTCAGATCGATCGCCGGTTTGGACATGAAGGTGTCATCCTGCGGTATGACCCCGTCGGCGTTAGCCTCGGGCAGCCATAAGCGCGCCAGGAACCGTTGCGCATTTTCCATAAAACGCGCATCTTCACGCTCAAACATCGACATAAACCGGCAGGCACTGGCGACGTTGTGCCACGCCAGATAGTTGGTGTAGGCGTTGTTATTCACGTGCTCCGTGTATTCATCCGGCCCAATCACGTCATGGATCTCCAGACGGTCGCCAACTTCCGTCGCGCGTCCCATCCAGAACAGCGCGGTTTCCATGAGCAGCGTCAGGCCTTCATTGCGCATAAAGGCGTCATCGTGCGTTGCCTGCCAGTAGGCGACAACGGCCCACGCGATATCCGCCACGATATGATGTTCAGCCAGCGCGGAGGCCACTTTCTGACGAACGCCGGTGCGGATGTTGATCGCTGCGAATTCCGGCGTCTCTTCCTGACCGCTCGCGGCACTCTCCCAGGGGAACAAGGCGCCAGGCCAGCCGTTACGGCGTGCTTTTTCCCGGGCCCCCGGCAGGTTAAGCCAGCGGTAGCGCAGCAGACGGCGGGCAACATCTGGTCGGGTAAAGAGATGGAAAGACAGCAGGAAAATTTCGGTGTCCCAGAACACGTGGCCTTTATAGCCCTCCCCGGTCAGGCCCTTGGCCGCAATACTGCTCCGTTCATCATGGGCAGGCGTCATGGCCGTGAGGTGCCAGACCGCGTAATCCAGCGCCAGCTGATCCTGATGTTCGGTCGACGTGACGTCCACCCGGCAGTCATGCCAGACCTTTTTCCAGGCGCACGCCGCGCTTTCGAGTAACGCGGCATACCCTCTTGTCGCGCAGGTTTTGAGCTTAGCCAGAGCATTGCGGGCAAACGTGTCCTGTGAAAGCGCTTTATCGCTGCGATGCGTCACCCAGACCAGCTTCTCAAGCGTGACAGTGTCACCCTGAGCGACCTTTATGGCGTGATGAACCGTGATACGCCGGTTTTTCGCGGTAAAGCAGCTGTCGCTGGTGGTTGAGAGACGACAGCATGCCGATATCACCACATCCGCAGCACGATCCTGCGTTTCATACACGCCCTGCATGTAGTGCTGGTCAAAGACTCTGACCGAGATTTCATCCAGATGCTGACGGCCGCTGTTGGTTTGCGTCGCATCAATCCCCGTGCTCAGCATAACGTCTGATGAGGCATCCAGCGGAGTGACGGAGAGCTGCATTGCCACCAACGGCAGTTGATCCAGTGAGACAAAACGGCGGCTTTCCACACGGTAGCGCTTTCCGTCTGGCGAGCGCCACACTACGCGACGACGCAGTTCGCCATTGGCAAAATCCAGCTCCCGCTGCCAGTCAATAATCTCCCCTGACAGCAAGGTGAAATTGATGCCGTCCAGTTCGATATCCATGCCGATGATGTCAGGCACGTTGATCAGTTCGTTGGTCTCGTTACGACCTGCACGATGATAAAGCCCGGCAAGATACATTCCCCGGGTCTGCTGCGTGTAGTTTTCCTCATGCGCCGCACGTATGCCCATATAGCCGTTGCCGCAGGCCATGATTGACGCGTATTTATTGAGGCTGTGAGGGCAAAAACCCGGATCGTTTAATACAGACAGGTTCAGCATAACGTTACGCTTTCCCCTTTTTCTGCCGCCTCGTACAGTGCGGCGACCAGTTGCTGGATCACCAGCCCTTGTTCGGCATCGGCAATCATTACCGGCTCTCCCATGACGTGACGGACAAACGCATCCATGCTGCGTAAATGCCGCTGATCGTCTGCCTCTTCGCGCAGGGTTAGGGTCTGCAAAACTCCGCCTTCATCGGTGTAAATATGGGCCGGGAACAGCGTTGCCCCCGCTTTTTCACCGCAAAAGGCGACATTCATGATGGACTGCTCGCGGATATTGAGCGCAAAGGAGGTATCCAGACGCAGAATGCCGCCATTGCAAAATTCAATCGTCCCGAACAGGGCATCTTCAACGGTAAACTGTGCAGGATCCCATTCACCAAACTGGCCACAGTTTTTGCGGTTTCCCAGTTTTTGAAAGCTGTGCGCCGTCACGCGTTTTACCGCCGGGAAACCCAGTACATACATCGCGGCGTCGAGCATATGGATGCCAATATCAATCAGCGGCCCGCCCCCCTGCAGTGCTTTATTGGTGAATACGCCCCAGCCGGGAACGCCGCAGCGGCGCAATGCCTGCGCCGTGGTGAAGTAGATTTCACCCAATGTCCCGTTCATTACCGCCTCACGCAGCAGTTGCGTATCACGTGCAAAGCGGTGGTGAAAATCATAGGCCAGCACCTTTCCCGCCGTTCGGGCCGCCACACGCATCCGGTCGGCTTCATGTGGCGTCATGGCCGGGGGTTTTTCGCACATTACATGGCACCCGGCTTCCAGGGCTGCCATCGCATGTTCAAAATGAAAACGGTTGGGCGAACAGACGCTCACCACATCCGGTTTGACCGCTTGCAGCATTTCATTCACGTCCTGCCATGCCGACGGAATGGCATGGCGTTCAGCAAAAGCCTGAGCCTGTTCAGGATGGCTGTCCATGACAGCCACCATCTGAACATCACTGCGCGTGGAGTAATACGAGGCATGCACTTTGTCCGCGACCTGCCCGGCACCAATAATGGCGACACGCAGAGGCGAAGGTGTTAAAGCACTCATCACGCTGGTCATCCTTAGCATTCACGCAGATAAGTGAGAGAATCCTGATAGGCCTTCGCAGGATCGTCAGCGCGAACGCGGCACTCGTAAACAACGTAACCCTGATAACAATCGGCACGCAGCTGGTCGAACAGAGCGGCAAAATCAAGAGAGCCGCTTCCCGGCTGATAACGATGGTTATCGGCAATATGCACATGGCCCAGCAGGTCGCGGTTCTGGTGCAGCGCTTCCGTCAGCGAGTCTTCTTCAATATTCATATGATAGAAATCGCCGATAATCTGCACATGTTTCAACCCATTCTCTTCGATGTAGCGACGTGCATCCGCGAGGGTGTTGATCATGTGATCCTGATAGCGGTTCAGCGGCTCCAGGTAAACGGTGGTGCCGGTACGCGCCGCTACCTCATCCAGCCAGCGCAGCGAGGCGCTCACCGCCTTGCGGTCTCCTTCAAGGCTACGCGGCGACGTCATCGGCGGCAGGCGGAAGGTAAACATCCCCCAGGCGGCAGGAACAACGATTCCTTTTCCGCCCACCTCTGCTAACGCTTCAAGGATGCGTTCGATCTGCGTTAATCCGTTCAGGCGACGCTCTTCGATGAAGTCACCAATCCAGCCATCGTACCCGCCGCAGGCCGTGGTAACCGGCAGCCCTGTAGCCTTAATGGCCGCTTTAACCTCTTCAAGGTTCTCCACCAGCAGCTTGCCGTCTATCTCATACCCATCAAAGCCCATGGCCTTGATGTATTGGAATTTTTCCAGGATATTTGTCGGGAAAAAAGCCTGGTTTTGCGTTGCGATTTTCATTTTCATGCTCTCCTTAGCTCAGAACGTGACGCCCATTTTGATACTCAGTTCAGGATGCTGATCGACATAGGTCATGTAACTCTCAGCGCTGGTGGTAAACGTTACGACCGGGTCGATTAAATCTTCGCAATTGAGATAGCCGTTCATCAGCAATTCCCAGCAGGTCTCTTCAATACGCTTACGGTTCCAGCGTGGGTAATCAGGATTTGGCTCGCTGCAGGCGCGGGAGAAGACAATTTTCGCATTATTGAAATGCGCTTCACGGCCGAGGTTAAAGCCTTCCGCGAACGGTTTCGCAAAGGCCACGTATGAGATGGTGCCGCCGTAAGCGAGTCCGCGCAGCGCAGACTGCAGCGCATCAGCAAAGCCGCTGGTTTCGATAATCACATCCGCGCCCTGCTTGCCGGTCAGTTTTTTGATTTCCAGACCAACATCCGTGCCAATCGGATCCAGACAGTGGTCTGCCCCATGGCGACGGGCAATGTCGCAGCGGTGCGCGATAGGGTCGACACCGATAACGATTGACGCACCGGCTTTCTTTGCCAGCTGGATGGCAATCTGACCAATCGCGCCAAGCCCAACGACGACGACAAAATCCCCTACCCGCACATTGGCGTCACGTACGCCGCTCATTGCGAATTGTGCCGGGTCGTAGCAGACCGCATTTTTCCAGGAGGCGCCCTGAGGCATTTTGCGCAGTTTGTAGTTATTGACGGCATTCACAATGACCGTTTCCTGTAGCGGTCCATAACAGCAAACGCGGTCTCCGACACGGTATTCCGTTACGTCAGCGCCACACTCAATGATGTCCCCGACAATCATGTTCCCGAGCTGGAATTTGCCAAACTCGATCCCGCGAGCCGCCCCCTCTTCACGCGGCGTAAACAGCTGCCAGTCAGGGTTAAACTCTTCATCGATAAACGGACTCGCCGCCCTGAAATCCACCACTTCGGTGCCGTGTTTCGGTGCGCCAAAGCGGGCGCGAATTTTCACTTCATGAACGGCAACGGGACGGTCTTCATATTCGACCAGCGCAGCCACACGCGGCGCTGTCGCAACTAACTTCTTCATTACTCACTCCTTGTTAAAATTGGCCGCCTCAGCCCTTAACGCCACCGGCGGTCAAACCACTTTTAATAAAACGTTCAGACAGCGCATACATGATGACCACCGGCAGTGCCGTCACCAGCGATGCCGCCATCATGCGGCCCCAGATGTAATCTGGCGTACTGAAAAGCGTGTTCAGCCCGACCGGCAAGGTGAAGTTGCTGGCGCTGGACAGGAAAATGGAGGCAAACAGATAGTCGTTCCATGCCACCATGAAGCAGTAGACAAAGACCGACACCAGGCCCGAAATCGCCAACGGAACGGTAATGCGAAAGATGATTTGCAGGCGGTTAAGACCATCCATCATCGCAGCTTCTTCTATTTCGTCCGGGATGGTGTCGAAATAGCTGCGCAGCATAAATACCGCCGTGGGTAATGTCTGAGTCACCATGGTGATAATCAGCGCCAGTTCGGTGTCATAGATGCCGAGCGCGGTGATGATTTTGAACAGCGGCACCACCAGCAAAATCCCTGAAAACATGTAGACGGTGTAGAAACTGGCGTTGATCGTCGTGCGCCCTTTAAAACGCAGTTTGGATAAGGCGTAAGCCCCCAGCGTGCCGAGAAACACCGCAACGATCGACGAAGTCAGTGACACCACCATGCTGTTACGGAAGTAATCCACAAACGGGAAAATCAGCGGGTTAAAGATGTCGATGTAATGCTGTAACGTCCACTCCTGCGGCAGAATGGTCGGATGCAGCGATATCGCCTCTCTGGCGCTTTTAAAGGAGGTCATCAGCATCACGAAAAACGGAAACAGTGTGATGATCAGGAACGCCGCGAGCCCCAGATAAAAGCCAATACGACCCAGTATGCGTTTATTTGTTGCCATTGAGATTTACCCTTTTTCTGGTCAGCAGAATGACGGCGAAAATGATCACAAACAGCACCACTGAGATAGCCGCAGCTTTACCCAAATCATTAAAGGCAAACGCCGTTTTGTAGAGATAGACGCCCAAAATATCGACTTTGGTAGTCAGCAGGTACACGTCCGCAAACATGTAAAACATCCAGATGGTGCGCAGCGTGATGACCGTGGCCAGCACCGGCATAATCGCGGGCAGCGTGACGATGCGAAAACGTTGCCAGCCATTCGCACCATCCATTTCTGCTGCTTCGTATAACGTTTTATCAATCGTTTGTAAGATCGCGAGAAACGAGATAAACGCATACGGGAAGTAGCGCCAGATGGCGAATAGCACCACCAGCACAAAGCTGCTGCCGGGGTTGTCGAACCACAGCGGTGCCTGGTCATACAGATGCAGCAGATCTACCCCCAGGTAGTTCACGATGCCGTAGCCGTTGTTGAACATGTACTTCCAGGCAAACACCAGTGAAATAGACGGCGTGACATAAGATAAAATCACCAGCGAACGCGCCGTTTTGCGCAGCCGAAATTCCCGGTTAAAGAAGATGGCGACAGCCAGCCCGAGTCCCGTGCTACCTATCACCACCAGGGCCGTGTACCAGAAGGTCATCCACAGGGAGTGCCAGAACGCTGCATCACTCAGAATACGGATATAGTTATCCAGCCCAACAAACACCGCGCTAATGCGCGGGTTGAGCGGCAAGCGTAAGAAACTGATTTCAATGTTGGAAATCATTGGCCAGGCCACAAGGCCCCCCAGCAAAATCAGGCTGGGGGCCAACAGCAGCATGGCGAAAGGCATATCTGAACGACCAGAAAACAACGTCTTCATAATTTCCTTCCGCAGAAGCGCTCCTATCGTTGAGAAACCAGGTCAGTCAGGCGTTTCTGGCTGTTGCTTAACGTGGTGTTGAGGTCTTGCTGCCCTACCGTCACGTTATGCACCATCGAACTGATGATGCCGGAACCTGTCACGTCACCCATGCGGGTAAAGTTTTTGTCGCCCACGGCCCCAAATACCTGCACATTCGGGAACTGTGCGATCAGCTCATACGGCAGTTGACCAAAGGCTTTGATGACCTCGTTGTTTTTCCAGCTCTCGGTATCCACCACCAGTTTGTTCACCGGTAACGCCGCCCCCGGAGACATCATGACCCAGTCCGAGGCGTTTTGAGCCTGCTCCATCCAGGTCACAAATTTCTCAGCGGCTTTGGTTTCTTCTTCAGTCTGGCCGGTCGTGATCGTCAGCGACGTCACCATGCCGTAAACCGCAGACGATTTTTCCGTTGGAACCACAAAGCCCAGGTTGGCAGGATCCCCTTCTTTAAACACGGCAGGCAGAATGTAGGTGGAGTAAACCGCCATTGGCGCGGAACCGTTCATGAACGCGTCTTTGATCTCCATGACGTCGTTCGAGCCTGGCATCGTGTTCTTCGCCAGTTCTTTATAAAACGCCAGCGCGTTTAACATTTCAGGCGTATCGATCTGGATGTTGCCCTGCGCGTCGAAGACGTTTGCCCCACCTGAAAGGGCAAACTGGGAGAAGGCCTGCTCGGTCATGACGCTTTCAGCGGTTGGAAGCGCGATACCGTAGTGTTTCTTAGCCGGGTCGTTGAGCATCTGACTGGCTTTCAGCAGCTGTTGCCAGTTATGCGGCTCTTTAATACCCGCCGCGGCGAGAACATCTTTGTGGTACCAGACGCCTGACAGCCAGGCGCTAATTGGCACCCCCGTCCACGCGGTGCCGTCTTCCGTGCGAACAACACGGAGAATGCCGTCATAAAATGTCTTTTCACCGACGGCTTTAATGGCTTCGCCAATTGCGTCACGGTCCAGCAACTGCTCTTTATCCATCACTTTTGCATAGTCATGGCTGACCTCAATCACCTCCGGCAGTGCGCCGGTCCGCGCGAGGGTAATGACCTTGGTGTTGTATGCATCCTCTTCCACCGGCACCTGTTTCACCGTAATGGAGGGATTCTCTTTCTCGAATTTCTCAATCAGTTTCGTGATGACGGCCTGACGCTCCTGCTCCACCGACGAATGCATAAACTCGATGGTCACAGAAGATTGTGTGTCGTCCTTGCAGCCTGATAACAGGGCGCACGAAACCAGTGCTGAAATCAGCACAATTCTCGGCATTTTCATTGTTAAGGTCCTTTTTTAGTTTTCTTTAATCCACATAACCTGCCATGGATTTAGGGTCAACGTCGTATCGTTAATATTGTTCCCGGTTATTAAATCTTTTCCTGCCTGACTATTTGAAGGGACGTGCTGAATATCATTACTGAAATTAAAGAGCGCTGTAATTCGCTCGCCGTTATTGGCAATGCGAACTATTTTCAAAACATGCTCCCCGGATGTTTCAAAGCGCGCCTGACTGTCCGGGTGGAACGCTTTTTCCTGACGGCGTAACGAAATTAACGCACTCAATCCAGAATAAACTTTATGACGAAGGCTATTAATATCGTCGAGTTTATGATCAATTTCACCGGCCTGATATTTCTTTCGGTTTATTGCTCTATTATACCCTAACCGCTCCACACCCTCATAATCATTACGGGAGCCAATAATACTCTGAATATAGATTGCAGGCACACCCGGGAAACTCAACAGAACGGCATGAGCCAGAATAAAACGGGCTATGCGCAGAGTATCCTCATCCTTCTTAGCACTTAATGCATCCAGGTAGGTTACATTGATTTCATACGGGCTGCGCGTACCATCAGGGTTATTTTTCCAGTTAACCAGCGCGCCTTCCTGCTGGAGTGTTTCCACCAGCGACAGAATTTCCGATTCCGGTAAAATTCCGCGTAACGGATTAAGTCCGATCCCGTCATGCGAAGCCAAAAAGTTAAACCAGGTGGTTTGCTTTGACGGCAGTTCCAGCGATGTGGCCCACTGACAAAGTGCCCGTACATCCTGACGATGAACGGCATGCAGAACCAGTGGTGGCAAGGAGAACTGATACACCATCTGGGCTTCATTCTTGCCGTCACCAAAGTAAGAAACGTTGTCTTTATGCGGGACATTGGTCTCAGTGATGATCACCGTACCCGGTGCCACAGCGTCCGTAATGGCGCGGAAGAGCTGAATCAAACGGTGCGTTTGTTCAAGATGGATGCAGCTTGTTCCAGGGATCTTCCACATAAAACCTACCGCATCAAGGCGGATATAGCGCGCTCCTTCCATCAGGTAATGGAGAAGCACATCCACCATTGCAATCAACACCTCAGGAGAGGCGAAATTGAGGTCAATCTGATCATCGCTGAAGGTCGTCCACAGATGCCGAACGCTTCCGTCATCAAGTGTAAAAGGTGTCAGGAGAGGCAATGCACGAGGCCGTGTCACAGCAGATAAATCAGTTTGCGGATCCACGGAAATAAAGAAATCTTCATAGCCCGGTTTTTGCGCAAGATAATGAGCGAACCATTGGCTTTTCGCTGACATATGGTTGCAAACAAAATCGAACATTAAACTGGCATATTGTTTTAATTCAGCAACGTCTTGCCATGTTCCCGTTTCAGGCGCAACGTCATGGTAATCGATAACGGAAAAACCATCATCAGAGGACCACGGGTAAAAAGGTAAAAGATGCACATGAGAAAATGAACGAGAAAGCCATCTGTTATAAAAACGGGTAAAAACAGGCAGCGCTTTCTCCCCTTTATTGTAGAACTGATCGGCATAGGTAATCAGGACGATATCTTTTTCATCCCAACCGGATTTACGCCTTTCGGTAATAACAGCTACAGCTCTGGAGATTTTCCCTGACAGTGTTTCACGGTGCGCCTCAGAAAACGATTCACCGTAAACAAGATTGATTAAATTTTTAATTTTATCGTTCACTTTATTTTTCCATGGTAGCGGTCCCACGGAACGCAATCTACTCCCATGAAAAATATCTGTCAACGGACCTGAGGGGGTAAAAACGTCTTCTCAAGGCAACTCAGCGCAGTAATGTGAGCTGCCGCAAAGAAAGACAGAAAAGGAAGAAAACGAAGAGAAATGCCGGCAGCCCTCCTCTCATAAGAGAAAGACTGCGGTATACATTGAGATCAGGATAAGTATCGACGGGAAAAACGTTTGGCCAGTTTTTGCAGCAGCGGCTCCAGCGCCACGGCCAATAACAGTCTTACCGGCTTTCGGGCAACAGATTTTATTGCCCAGCCAGCCACGCCTGCCGGACCATAACGTAACGCCGTCAGCAGGACCAGTTTACCTGCGATTCTCAGGCCGGGTTTTACCTTCTGACCGGCCTGTTGCCAGTTTTTGTTCATCTATGTTCTCTCTTAAAGCTGACGAAAACGACTTCTCAGCGTAAAGGTATCAGACGTGACGTAACGTTCCATTTCGCGCAACCGCTTTTCACCTGCGGCGAGTTCAGCATCCACCTGGTTCAGAATGTCACTACTGCTCGGTGCGCCTTCTGCAGCCAGTTCGCCTTCCGGCATGGGGTCGAGCACAAACGACAATATGATGTACGCCACCAGAGTGATAAACGCCAGACCGAAGAAAATCGATAACACCGTTACCACGCGCACCAGCTTAACCGGTACATCCAGATAGTGGGCAAGCCCCGCACAGACGCCACGAACCATGCCCTGCTGTGGGATCCGCCACAGCTTTTTATTCAGATTCACTCCTGACATTAACGCTCCCTCCAGTTCGGGTGTTCCGCATCCAGGATAGCTTCCAGCGCCTGAATACGTTCACGCATCTTATTCGCCTGATCGGACAGCTGTACCAGACGTTGTTGCTCGCTCTGGGAAAGGGCGTCCCGTGAAGAACGGTTACTGTAGTGCAGCCATAACCAAATCGGTAGCACGAACAGCACGAAAATGGTCAGGGGAATAGCGAGAAAAAGCGCGCTCATGTGTACTCCTTGTCGTACGATGCGTGGCGGCACGCTCAGGTGCCGCATGAATTATTATTGATTGTCTTGCTTCATTTTGGCTTTCAGGGCCGCCAGCTGCTCGCTGATTTCATCGTCCGCTTTCAGATCGGCGAACTGCTGATCGAGCGATTTTTGCTTACCGATGCTGTGGCTTTCCGCTTCCGCTTCCATCTGATCGATACGACGTTCGAAGGACTCAAAACGCGCCATTGCTTCATCAAGCTTACCGCTGTCCAGCTGACGGCGTACATCGCGGGAAGAGTTTGCCGCCTGGTGACGCAGCGTAAGTGCCTGCTGACGCGCCCGGGTTTCGCTCAGCTTGTTCTCAAGCTCGCCAATCTCTTTCTTCATACGGGTGAGCGTGTCGTCCACCAGCGTAACTTCATGTTCCAGCGCGGTAACCATATCCGCCAGTTTCTGTTTTTCAATCAATGCGGCACGGGCCAGATCTTCTTTATCTTTACGCAGCGCCAGTTCGGCTTTTTCCTGCCATTCATTAAGCTGGGCGGTAGCCTGCTCAATACGGCGGGTTAACTGCTTTTTCTCAGCCAGCGCACGGGCGGAGGTAGAACGCACTTCAACCAGTGTATCTTCCATTTCCTGAATCATCAGACGCACCAGCTTTTGCGGATCTTCCGCTTTCTCAAGCAGCGAGTTGATGTTGGCGTTCACGATGTCGGCAAAACGAGAAAAAATACCCATAATTCAATCCTCACATTTCTGTTATCGGGCGATGCCCTGCTGTACAGATAATACAATTCCCGTGCCAACTTTTTATCTTATTGATTTCACTGAATGTGATTGATTTTCGCTCACTATGGAACTAAGCTCACCTGGTGAATCTCGCTAAGGAGTGGTTAATTTCATCATGGCTGAATATAAAGATAATTTACTCGGTGAGGCTAACAGCTTTCTCGAAGTGCTGGAGCAGGTTTCACGCCTCGCCCCTCTCAACAAACCAGTGCTGATTATCGGTGAGCGCGGCACGGGCAAGGAGCTGATCGCCAACCGACTCCACTATCTGTCCGGGCGCTGGGATGGTCCTTTTATTTCGCTTAACTGCGCCGCGCTGAATGAGAACCTGCTGGATACCGAGCTGTTCGGCCATGAAGCGGGAGCCTTTACCGGGGCGCAAAAGCGCCACCCTGGCCGTTTCGAGCGTGCTGACGGCGGCACCCTGTTCCTTGACGAGCTGGCCACCGCGCCAATGCTGGTTCAGGAAAAATTGTTGCGCGTCATTGAATATGGCGAGCTGGAACGCGTCGGCGGCAGCCAGCCGCTACAGGTTAACGTGCGTCTGGTCTGTGCGACAAATGCCAACCTGCCGGAAATGGTGGCTGAGGATAAATTTCGCGCCGACCTGCTCGACCGCCTGGCTTTTGACGTCGTCCAGCTTCCGCCGCTGCGTGAACGGCGCAGCGATATTATGCTGCTGGCGGAACAGTTTGCCATCCAGATGTGCCGTGAGCTGGGTCTGCCGCTCTTTCCGGGCTTTAGCGATAATGCCCGGGAGACGCTGCTTAACTACCCCTGGCCGGGGAATATTCGCGAGCTGAAGAACGTCGTCGAACGCTCTGTCTACCGTCACGGCAGCAGCGAAACGGAACTGGACAACATTATTCTCGATCCTTTTCAGCGTAACGCGCCATCTGTTACCGCGCCGGCGCGTTCGAACGATGGGCCCTCACTCCCGCTCGATCTGCGCCAGTTTCAGCATAAGCAGGAACAACAGCTACTGGAGCAGAGCCTGAGGATGGCGAAATATAACCAGAAAGGGGCAGCTGAACTGTTGGGGCTGACCTACCACCAGTTAAGAGCATTGCTCAAAAAGCACCAGATGCGCTGACGGGCAGAGCCATTCTGACGGGATTTATCCCCGCGAGGATCCCGCGGGGATAAGAGTCATGCTACCGCAATATGCATCTGCGAAAGCATATCGGTATTCACACCGACCAGCGTGACGCTGCTGTCGCCGTAGGTGAGTAAGGCATTATCACCTTCAAACGACAGGTGGTTGAGATAGCTGTCATTATCGGCAATGT
>NZ_JAMJFW010000041.1:0-43978 GCF_023544405.1 Enterobacter cloacae complex sp. OE43NF | reverse complement strand
GCAACATTCATCGCTTTCGGTAAAAAATTACTGGGGATCCCTCAACCCTGTGGGAGAGGGTTAGGGTGAGGGCACCCAAAATCCCTCACAACATTGCAGCCACGCCTGGGCGCTGTGCGACAAATATATCCCTTCTCGCCAGATCATCCCCAGCTGCCAGTGCAAATCGCTTTCGAGTGGGATCCAGCGCAGCGTGTTTTTATCCAGACGCTCGCAAATCGGCTGCGGCAGAATGGCAATCCCCACGCCTGCCTGCACCATCGCTGCCAGGAAATCCCACTGGCCGCTGCGCACCGCAATGCGCGGCTTCACGCTATGTTGATTAAACAGCGTCATCAGCTGGCGGCTGAGGGCGAAATCTTCGTTGTAGATCAGCAGAGGGTATTCACCGAGCAGTTCAGGTTTCACTGAATCTCGCTTCAGCCAGTCGCCGGAGCGGGGAACCAGCACGCACAGCGGATGGCTAAAGAGCGGAAGCGTCGCCAGACCGCTCTCTTCCTCAACGGGGAGGGCTGTCATGGCGACGTCCAGCTCGCCGTTGGTTACGGCCTGCTGGACGGTTAATCCACCAAACTCCGAAATTTTGAGTTCAACGCCGGGGTAACGCTGGCGAAACAGGCTAATCGGCCCGGCCATCATCATCCCGACCATCGGCGGAATACCAAGGCGCAGCACCCCTTTGGTCAGGTGGTTAATATCGTCTAGCTCTGCTTCCAGCTGACGAAACTCGGCCAGGATCGCCAGACCACGTTCAAACACCACACGCCCGGTATCGGTAAGCAACAGCTTGCGTCCGTCGCGGATCAGCAGGGTACAGTTGAGTTCATCTTCGAGGTTTTTCAGCATTTTGCTGATGGTGGGCTGGGTAACAAATAACTTCTCCGCTGCGCGGGTAAAACTCTGCTGGCGAACCACTTCGACAAAATAGCGCAGCGTTCTTATGTCCATGATTATTCCTCGAAACTATACCTTCGATGATTTTAATTCATTTCAGTCCATACCGTGCGCTCACTATACTGGCGCCTCGTCTCATTTTTGAGGAAAACCCCCATGGCCGTGGCGTTAAGCCGTGTTACGCCTGCCGTTGTGCAACGACTCCAGGTACCGGTTCAGGTACTGCTCTACGCGGGACTGTTTGTTTTTGCGGAATATCTTGTCGGCTGGCTGCATCTGCCGCTGCCTGCCAACCTGGTGGGGATGGTGTTGATGCTGACGCTCATTCTCTGCCGCGTTATCCCCCTTAGTTGGGTGCGTGCCGGCGCGCGCTGGCTGCTGGCAGAGATGTTGCTGTTCTTTGTTCCTGCCGTGGTGGCAGTGGTGAACTATGCGCAACTGCTGATGGTGGACGGCTGGCGGATCTTCGCGGTCATCGCCCTGAGCACGCTGATGGTGCTGGGCGCCACCGCCTGGGTGGTGGACAAGGTTTATCGCTTCGAGATCCGCAGGCAAAAACATGACTAACTTCCAGATAAGCGTGCTGTGCCTGATTGCCACGCTGGTTATCTACTTTGCCAACAAGCGCCTGTATCGTCGCTTTCACGCGCTGCCGCTGATGCCGCTGGTCTTCACGCCGATCCTGCTGGTGCTGATGCTGGTTTTTGGCCATATCTCCTGGCAAAACTACATTGGTGAATCCCACTGGTTGCTGTGGCTACTGGGGCCGGCCACCATCGCCTTTGCGGTGCCGGTGTACGACAACCTGAATATCATTAAACGTCACTGGATGTCGCTCAGCGCGGGGGTGATTACCGCCACGGTGGTGGCGGTCTGTAGCTCCGTCTGGCTGGCGCGGCTGTTTACGCTGCCCGATGAAATTCAGCGTAGCCTGGCCGTGCGCTCGGTAACGACGCCATTTGCGCTGGCAGCCGCTAAACCGCTCGGCGGACAGCCGGATCTGGTGGCGCTGTTCGTGGTTGTCACCGGTGTCTTCGGTATGGCGGTAGGCGATATGCTGTTTCTGCGGCTTTCTATCCGTGAAGGGTTGGCAAAAGGGGCGGGATTTGGCGCGGCGTCACACGGCGCGGGAACGGCACGCTCTTATGAGTTGGGTCAGCAGGAGGGGGTTGTAGCAAGCCTGGTGATGATGCTCTCCGGCGTGTTGATGGTGCTGATTGCGCCGCTGGTGGCATGGGTGATGTTCTGAACTCCCCGGCCCGAAGGCCGGGGATCAAGACTCAGTGTGCGCGGCCTTGTTCCACGCCCAGGCCGGTTTGCGAGCGGATAAACTGGGCGCGGAATTTCTCACGCTCCAGGTTCCCCTCCGGCGAGTTGTCGGTTGCAGAGAAGATCCAGATACCGATAAACGCCACGGCGATTGAGAACAGCGCCGGGTACTCATACGGGAAGAGCGCCTTTTCGTGACCGAGGATCTGCACCCAAATCGTCGGGCCGAGGATCATCAGGATCACCGCGGTCAGCAGCCCCAGCCAGCCGCCTACCATTGCGCCACGGGTCGTCAGTTTAGACCAGTACATGGAGAGCAGGATGATAGGGAAGTTACAGCTCGCCGCAATTGAGAAGGCCAGCCCCACCATGAAGGCAATGTTCTGCTTCTCGAAGAGGATCCCCAGCAGGATCGCCACCACACCCAGAATCAGTACGGTGATTTTGGAGACTTTGAGCTCTTCACGCTCGGTTGCGCCTTTGCGGAACACGTTCGCGTACAGGTCATGCGACACCGCAGATGCTCCGGCAAGCGTAAGCCCGGCCACCACGGCAAGGATGGTGGCAAAGGCCACGGCTGAGATAAAGCCGAGGAACAGATTGCCGCCTACCGCATCCGCCAGATGCACTGCCGCCATGTTATTCCCGCCAATCAGCGCTCCCGCCGCGTCTTTAAATGCCGGGTTCGCTCCCACCAGCATGATGGCGCCAAAACCGATGATAAAGGTCAGTATGTAGAAGTAACCCATAAACCCGGTGGCGTAGAAGACGCTCTTGCGCGCTTCGCGGGCATCGCTCACGGTGAAGAAACGCATCAGGATATGTGGCAAGCCTGCGGTACCAAACATCAGACCCAGACCGAGTGAAAGCGCGGATATCGGGTCTTTCACCAGCCCGCCCGGGCTCATGATCGCTTCCCCTTTCGGGTGGACAGCCATTGCTTCGGTAAACAGGTTGTTGAAGCTAAAGCCGACGTGTTTCATCACCATAAAGGCCATGAAGCTCGCACCGAACAGCAACAGAACCGCTTTGATAATTTGCACCCAGGTGGTTGCCAGCATGCCGCCAAACAGGACGTACATCACCATCAGCACACCCACCAGCACCACCGCGACGTGGTAGTTCAGGCCGAACAGAAGTTCGATCAGTTTGCCTGCGCCAACCATCTGGGCGATCAGATACAGCGCCACCACCACCAGCGAACCGCAGGCGGAGAGAATACGAATCGGACCCTGCTTCAGGCGATACGAAGCCACGTCAGCAAAGGTGAAACGCCCCAGGTTGCGCAAGCGTTCGGCGATCAGGAACAGAATGATCGGCCAGCCCACCAGGAAGCCGAGAGAGTAGATCAGACCATCGTAGCCGGAGGTGTACACCAGCGCGGAGATCCCAAGGAAAGACGCGGCAGACATAAAGTCGCCCGCAATCGCCAGCCCGTTCTGGAAACCGGTAATATTACCGCCCGCAGTGTAGTAATCATTACGGGAACGGACGCGTTTCGACGCCCACCAGGTGATATACAGCGTCAGCACCACGAAAATCAGGAACATGATAATCGCCTGCCAGTTGGTTGGCTGGCGCTGAACCTCGCCGGTAATGGCATCTGCGGCGTGTGCCGCAAAGGGAAGTGTGGCGGCAAGCGCCGTCAGGACTCTCTTCATGATGCTTTTACCTCACGCAGTACCGCTTTATTAAGACGATCGAATTCGCCGTTCGCGCGCCAGACGTAGACGCCGGTCAGCACAAACGAAATCACAATCACGCCAATGCCAATCGGAATGCCCCGTGTGACGCTGGTGCCCTCATGCAGCGGCGTACCCAGCCAGTGTGGGGCAAACGCGATAAGCAGAATAAAGCCGACGTAGATAATCAGCATGATGATGGAAAGTAAGAAGGCAAACCGTTGCCGTTTATCAACGAGCTCCCTGTAGTGCGCACTATTCTCTATCTGCTGACAAATATCGTTATTCATCACAGAAATCTCCAGAAGTAAGGTTGGTTTGTTTTATCCCCTCTCCCCTATGGGGAGAGGGTTAGGGTGAGGGGAGGAAGGTGCGGTCTGATGCCCTCACCCCGGCCCTCTCCCACAGGGAGAGGGAGAAAAGATTACGAAGGCATTGCGATGGACTGCTTCTCTTCGAGCAGTTTTTCCACCACGCCCGGATCGGCGAGCGTTGAGGTATCACCAAGGTTGCTGGTGTCCCCTGCCGCGATTTTGCGCAAGATTCGGCGCATAATTTTGCCGGAACGAGTTTTCGGCAGTGAGTCAGTCCAGTGCAGTACATCCGGCGTGGCAAGCGGGCCAATCTCTTTGCGGACCCAGTTGCGCACGTCGGCATACAGTTCTGGCGATGGCTCTTCACCGTGGTTCAGCGTCACGTAGGCGTAAATCGCCTGGCCTTTAATGTTGTGCGGGATCCCCACAACGGCGGCTTCGGCAATCTTCGGATGCGATACCAGCGCGGATTCAATCTCCGCGGTGCCCAGACGGTGGCCGGAGACGTTCAGCACATCGTCCACGCGCCCGGTGATCCAGTAATAGCCATCCTCGTCGCGACGCGCGCCGTCACCGCTGAAGTACATGTTTTTAAAGGTTGAGAAGTAGGTCTGCTCGAAGCGTTCGTGGTCGCCAAAGAGCGTACGTGCCTGGCCCGGCCAGGAATCGACGATCACCAGGTTGCCTTCGGTGGCACCATCCAGCGGATTGCCTTCGTTATCCACCAGCGCAGGCTGGACGCCGAAGAACGGTTGGGTCGCTGAACCGGCTTTTAAGCGGGTCGCACCTGGCATTGGGGTGATCATGAACCCACCGGTTTCGGTCTGCCACCAGGTGTCCATTACCGGGCATTTTTCGTTGCCGATCTTCTTCCAGTACCACTCCCAGGCTTCCGGGTTGATAGGCTCGCCGACGGAGCCGAGGATGCGCAGGGAAGAGCGGTCAGTGCCTTCTATCGCTTTATCCCCTTCCGCCATCAGCGCACGGATCGCCGTTGGCGCGGTGTACAGAATGTTGACCTGGTGCTTATCGACCACCTGGCACATCCGCGCCGGGGTTGGCCAGTTTGGTACACCTTCAAACATCAGCGTTGTTGCACCGCAGGCCAGCGGGCCGTACAGCAGATAGCTGTGACCGGTGACCCAGCCCACGTCGGCAGTGCACCAGTAGATATCGCCCGGATGGTAGTCGAAAACGTATTTAAAGGTGGTGGCCGCATAGACCAGATAGCCACCGGTGGTATGCAGTACGCCTTTCGGTTTGCCGGTGGAGCCGGAGGTATAGAGGATAAACAGCGGATCTTCCGCGTTCATCTCTTGCGGTTGATGCTGGTCGCTTGCTTTTTCAATCAGGTCGCTCCACCACAGGTCACGCCCTTCATTCCAGTCGATCTTGCCACCGGTACGCTTAAGGACGATGACGTTGCTGACGGTTTTGACGTTCGGGTTTTTCAGCGCTTCGTCGACATTTTTCTTCAGAGGAATACCGCGCCCGGCGCGCACACCTTCATCGGCGGTGATCACCAGTTTCGAACTCGAGTCGACAATACGCCCGGCAACCGCTTCCGGCGAGAACCCGCCAAAGATAACGGAATGGATCGCGCCGATGCGTGCGCAGGCCAGCATCGCCACCGCCGCTTCCGGCACCATCGGCATATAGATGGCGACCACATCGCCTTTTTTAATGCCCTGGTCCAGCAGCACGTTAGCGAAGCGGCACACGTCGCGGTGCAGCTCTTTATAAGAGATATGTTTGCTCTGAGAGGCGTCGTCGCCTTCCCAGATAATGGCCGTTTCGTTACCGCGTTCGGCAAGGTGGCGATCGAGGCAGTTCGCCGCAAGGTTTAGCGTGCCGTCTTCATACCATTTAATAGAAACGTTACCCGGCGCAAAGGAGGTGTTCTTCACCTTCTGGTAAGGTTTGATCCAGTCAAGAATATGGCCCTGCTCGCCCCAGAAAGCGTCAGGATCAGAGACAGATTGCTGATACTTCTCGTGGTACTGCTCGGGGTTGATCAGGCAACGGTCCGCAATGTTAGCGGGAATGTCGTGTTTGTGTATTTGGCTCATGGCTTTTTTTCTCCTTGTAAGATGTTAATAATATGTCGCAAAAACGTTAATAGTAGGGGCTTTACAAGCTTTGTTTATTATTTGGGCGGCAGATCACGCATTGTTGGAAGCGTATGAAAAATGAGCGAATGAAACTTTGAAGAAATATAATTTACCGGGCGGATTATTCACATTTGCGCATAAAAAATCGTTTTTATAACAAATGGTTATTTATAAGAATTATCGTAAACTCGCGTCATAACGGCTTTTCGTAGTGAAATGCGTTGTTCTTTAAGGCTTGCGCAACACACCGCGCAGATGATACTCATACGCCGCGTTAAAAAATCCCATAAACCAACGCAACACAATTCATACCCTTTCAGTATGTCTCCATATTCATGCAGTCTGCATGAATAGGGCGCTTCATTGAGGAAGTCAGTTTCTATGAAAAACGTTAAAGTCAGCCTGGCCTGGCAAATCCTGCTGGCCCTTGTGCTGGGTATCCTGCTGGGTAGCTATCTCCATTATCACAGCGACAGCCGCGAGTGGCTGATTGCGAACTTGCTCTCCCCGGCGGGCGATATCTTTATTCATTTGATCAAAATGATCGTGGTGCCTATCGTCATCTCGACGCTGGTGGTCGGTATTGCCGGAGTCGGTGATGCAAAACAGCTGGGCCGCATCGGTGCAAAAACCATTCTCTATTTCGAAGTGATCACGACGATTGCCATCATCCTTGGCATTACCCTGGCGAATGTCTTCCAGCCAGGTTCCGGGATCGATATGTCGCAACTCGCGACGGTGGATATTTCGAAATACCAAAGTACGACCGCTGAAGTGCAGAGCCATGCACACGGCCTGATGGGTACCATCCTGTCGCTGGTGCCGACTAACATTGTGGCATCGATGGCGAAGGGCGAGATGCTGCCAATCATCTTCTTCTCGGTGCTTTTTGGTCTGGGTCTTTCCTCTCTGCCTGCCACGCACCGTGAACCGCTGGTCACCGTGTTCCGCTCCATCTCTGAAACCATGTTTAAAGTGACCCACATGGTGATGCGTTACGCGCCGGTTGGGGTGTTTGCGCTTATCGCGGTAACCGTGGCGAACTTCGGTTTTGCCTCCCTGTGGCCGCTGGCGAAGCTGGTAATTCTGGTGCATTTCGCCATCCTCTTCTTCGCGCTGGTGGTACTGGGCATTGTGGCGCGCCTGTGTGGGCTGAGCATCTGGATCCTGATCCGCATTCTGAAAGATGAGCTGATTCTGGCGTACTCCACGGCCAGTTCTGAAAGCGTGCTGCCGCGTATTATTGAGAAGATGGAGGCCTATGGTGCCCCGGCTTCTATCACCAGCTTCGTGGTGCCAACCGGCTACTCCTTTAACCTGGACGGCTCGACGCTGTACCAGAGCATCGCAGCCATCTTTATTGCCCAGCTGTACGGCATTGATCTGTCGCTGTGGCAGGAAATTGTGCTGGTGCTGACGCTGATGGTGACCTCAAAAGGGATCGCGGGCGTGCCGGGAGTCTCCTTCGTGGTGCTGCTGGCGACGCTTGGCAGTGTCGGTATTCCGCTGGAAGGCCTGGCGTTTATCGCCGGTGTTGACCGTATCCTCGATATGGCGCGTACGGCGCTGAATGTGGTTGGAAACGCGCTGGCGGTGCTGGTTATCGCCAAGTGGGAACACAAGTTCGACCGTAAAAAAGCGCTGGCGTATGAACGCGAGGTGCTGGGTCGTTTTGATAAGACGGCTGACCAGTAACATAACGTATTCTTCCCTCTCCCCTGTGGGGAGAGGGTTAGGGTGAGGGGATTCTACTCCCCGCTCAACGCATCAAACTCTTCACATCCCGTATCAAACCCTTCCGTACAGCTCAGGTTCAACCAGTAGAGCGCCTTCTGTTTATTGGGCGTGATAAAGCCTTTCTCGCCCTGCTGGAACAGCATCCCTGCCCAGTATTCGGCATAGCCAGTGCGTGACAAAGATGAGCTGCGCTTAAACCACGATGCCGCCAGAGCATCGTCCTGGGCCACTTCTACACCGTTGGCATAAATCAGACCCAGCAGCATTTGCGCATCTACCGCAGAGTCGTTGTCGATATCTTCGGTGGCCGTCTGCAGCAGTTTGATGGCCTGCGGGTAGTCTGTTTTGCCACCCTGGGTATTCACCAGAACGCGTGCCAGCATAATGGCGCCACGCTTGCTGCCCGCAATCGTGGCCTGCTCTGCCAGCGCTTTAGCCTGAGCGTAATCGCCCTGAGTAAAGTGGATCTGAGACAACAGGGCCATGGCATCGATGTCGCCCCCTTTTGCCGCTTTCTCTGCCCACATCGCCGCCTGCTTGCTGTCGCCGGAGCTGAACCAGGTGTCGGCGAGATAATACTGAGCGCGTGCATCGCCCGCCTCCGCCTGCGCTTTGTACTGGCTGCCAATCTCATCGGCATGGACGAACGACGTAAAAATTAATAACAACAGTAAAAATGGTTTCATGGATTCTTATCATCTGGGTACACGCCGCGCAGTATAATCGCGGCCATAGAATAAAAAAACGGGTGCGTTAAGACCTCAGCATCCTGCAAGCCGGGCGGAACTGTCATTCCGCCCGCAGAGGTTAGCCTGCAACGCAGGCTAATTTCGCCGCCACCTCCTGATGTTCACTCTTTATTGTCAGTTCGCATAACTTTCCGCGAGTAATAAAGGTAAAGATCACTATCGTCAGGCAGATAATAAAGACAATGCCTAACGCAGTTTTTAATGGCGTCATGCCTTTTACTCCTTGTCAAAAAAAGAATAAGAGGCTACTCTCAACCTGTAGGTTGTTGAGGGGTAGCCTCAGGTTGTACTGACCCCAAAAAGTTGGACAGTTAAACACGAGGCACATAGGTCTGGGTTCGATATTCAATTGGACTCAGACCTTTTAATTTCAGGCTAATTCTTCTGCTGTTGTAGTATTCAATATATTCCGTAACAGCATCCTTCAGTTCGCTTATATTACTGAACTCGTCAAGATAAAAACACTCCGACTTTAAGGTTCCAAAGAAACATTCCACGACTGCATTATCCAGACAATTGCCTTTCCTAGACATGCTCTGTGTAATGCCTTGTTCTTTAAGGATGTTTTGATACCTTCTCATACGATACTGCCATCCCTGGTCAGAGTGCAGAATAGGATGCTCGTGAGGCTTAAGCTTTTTGAATGCCTGCTCGAGCATATTCTCGACCATGTTCATCACCGGTCTTTCCGATAGGCTGTAAGAAATAACTTCGTTGTTGAAGAGATCTATTACTGGAGACAAATACAGCTTGCGCCCATTGACTGCAAATTCAGTAACATCGGTAACCCACTTCTCGTTTGGCCGTGTAGCCTTGAAATCCCTTTGGAGAACATTAGGGGCGGTTTGCCCTACCTCTCCTCTGTAGGAGCTGTATCGCTTGACCTTAATCGCTGCCTTAAGCGAGAGGGTTCCCATCAGGCGTTGAACAGCTTTATGATTAATCCGTTCCCCGTCTCGATGGAGAGACAACGTTACCCTACGGTATCCGTATCGACCTTTATTCTCGTGATAAATCTCACCAATACGCTTTTTAACATCCGCATACTTATCAGGCTTGCTGAGAGCCTTTAGATGGTAATAAAACGTACTGCGCGGTATCTCCGCTGCCCTGAGAAGCTCATCAAGAGGGTAAAACTGCCTTAGCTCATTGAGTACTTTCACTTTTTCGCGGGATGAGCTAAGGCTTTCAGCTTTTTTAGATACGTAAGCCGCATTTCAAGGAATCGAACTTGTCTTTCAAGATCCTCAATACGTCGGTCTTTCGACAGCTCCAATGCTAACGCCGCTTTTTCTGGATCAACTGACATTGTAATGTTTCTTTTGGTGCCGATCTTGAGTGCGCGTAAACCAGCTTCTCCGTGCTCCTCATAGACTTTCAGCCACTTGGCTACAGAACCACTACCAGCAAGCATAAAGTGAGCAGCAGCCTGATTGAGGGACATCTGCTGCTCGGTCACGGCTTTCACGACCTTAATGCGCAACTCTGGATCAGCACTAACGCCTTTAGGTTTGGGAATTAAACCTTTTTCTCCATGTTTTTCATAGAGGGCAACCCATGTCCTGACCTGGGTTCGGGGTACACCAAAACGGGCAGAGATGATCCTGTAACCATCATCAGTTGTGAAGTAGTGATTCACGACTTCAAGGCGCTTTTCGAAGGGGTATTTTGGCTTTGACATATCAGGGACTATTCCATTTCATCGTCCAACAAAATGGGTGCAGTACAGGTAAATGAATATTTCCCGGGGCTTTCCACTTTCTGTCCCTCAACAATGCTCAAGACAGAAAGTCTTAAGCACCCGCCGCACATCTTATCCATCTGAATCAAAATGCAAAGATGTAATTCTTTTTCGTGCAATTTACATTATTTCTGCGAGCAGTTTTCCAGATTAATAATTGATATTTTTAATGAGTTAAGCGGAAATAAAAAGGGAGTGAATGTTTCACTCCCTTTATTCATCGATTAAATAACATCATTATCCCATCGCACTTTCGCGCAACCGGGCTTTCAGCTTGTTATATTCGTCGATCACATACTGTTCCGCAGCGTGCTGATCCGCAATCGGCTCCACGCGTACGGCGCAGTACTTATACTCCGGCGTTTTGGTTATCGGGCTTAAGTTCTCCGTCACCAGTTCGTTACAGGCGCCAATCCACCACTGATAGGTCATGTACACCGCCCCTTTGTTGGGACGATCGCTGACCTGCGCACGGGTAATGATCCTGCCTTTACGCGAGTTCACCCATACCAGCGCTTCGTCTTCAATGCCAAGACGTTCAGCGTCGGCGGTGTTGATCTGTGCATAACCTGGCTCATCCGCCAGCGCTGCCAGCGCCGCGCAGTTGCCGGTCATCGAACGGCAGGAGTAGTGGCCCACTTCACGCACGGTGGAAAGCACCATTGGATACTCATCAGTGAGTTTATCAATGGGGGCAACCCAGTCGCAGGTGAAGAACTGTGCCAGCCCATTTGGGGTGTCGAATTTCTCTTTAAAGAGATACGACGTGCCCTGGTCGGCCTCAGACTCATCCCGGCACGGCCACTGGATATACCCCAGTTCACCCATTTTTTCATAGGTTGCACCGTAGAAGTCCGGACACAGATGCCGCAACTCGTCCCAGATCTCCTGAGTGTTGTTGTAGTGCATCGGATAACCCATGCGGGTGGCAATTTCGCTGATGATTTGCCAGTCGGTTTTCAGATCCCACTTCGGCTCCACCGCTTTAAAGAAGCGCTGGAAGCCACGGTCTGCCGCCGTGTAAACCCCTTCATGCTCGCCCCAGGACGTTGACGGTAAAATCACATCCGCCGCTGCTGCGGTTTTGGTCATAAAGATGTCCTGAACAATCACCAGCTCCAGATCCTCAAACCCTTTACGCACCGCAGAGAGCTCGGCGTCGGTCTGGAGAGGATCTTCGCCCATGATGTAAGCCGCCCGCACTTCACCATGTGCCGCCCGGTGCGGCAGCTCGCTGATGCGATACCCGGTGTGCTCCGGCAAACTTTCCACGCCCCACGCTTTGGCAAACTTCGCGCGGTTTTCCGGGAACTTCACGTACTGATAGCCCGGATAGGTGTCCGGCAGCGCACCCATATCGCAGGCACCCTGCACGTTGTTCTGACCGCGTACCGGGTTCACCCCGACGTGTGCCTTGCCAAGGTTGCCGGTCAGCATGGCGAGGCTGGTCAGGGAACGCACGGTTTCCACGCCCTGATAGAATTGGGTCACGCCCATGCCCCACAGAATGGCGGCGGTTTTCGCTCCGGCGTACATCCTTGCTGCCTGACGGATCTCCTGCGCGCTGACGCCGGTGATCGCTTCGACAGATTCTGGCGTATAGCCTTCGACAATTTTCCGATACTCTTCAAAACCTTCCGTACGAGTGGCGACAAACGCCTGGTCGTAGAGGTTCTCCTCAATAATGACGTGCCCCATGGCGTTCAACAGCGCGATGTTCGAGCCGTTTTTCAACGCGATGTGCATATCTGCAATACGAGCCGTTTCGATTTTGCGCGGATCGCAGACGATGATTTTCGCCCCGTTCTGTTTGGCGCGAATAACGTGGTTCGCGACAATCGGGTGAGAATCCGCCGGGTTATAGCCGAAGATAAAGACGAGATCGGTGTTGTCTATCTCGTTAATTGCATTACTCATTGCGCCGTTTCCGACCGACTGGTGCAGACCTGCAACCGATGGGCCGTGTCAGACGCGAGCGCAGCAGTCTACGTTATTGGTTCCAATAACGGCGCGCGCGAATTTTTGCATTACATAGTTGGTTTCGTTACCCGTCCCGCGCGATGACCCGGTGGTCTGGATCGCATCCGGGCCATATTTAGCTTTAATGGCGCTCAGGCGGGTGGCGACGTAGTCCAGCGCCTCGTTCCACGAGACGGCTTCCAGCTTGCCACCGCGTTCACGGCGGATCATGGGGGTTTTCAGGCGCGGGGTGAGAATTTGGGTATCGTTAATAAAATCCCAGCCGTAGTACCCTTTCAGGCACAGCGTGCCCTGGTTGGTTTTCCCCTGTGCGGCCTCCGCCCGGACGATTTTGCCGTTATCGACCACCAGGTGGATCTTGCAACCTGAGGCACAATAAGGGCAAACCGTGACGACTTTTTTCATCAGTCTGCTCCAGTTAATCATTTCGCAGCCATAATGCAGCTTTTATGCCATGTTTTTAGTGTGGGTATCACTCGACTTTACGGGTGTTTTCCTGGCAAAACCCTGACGAAAAGCAGGCAATCGTCAAAATTGACGTGTCGAAAAGGCAGCGGATGTGACATGGGTTGTAATTCCGTCACGTAAAAATCCATTTGGCTGGAGCCGACGGCAGAATAGTTCAGACTTAACATAATCCCCTGACGGAAGCATGCGATGAAACCGGCGATTCTGGTGGTTGATGACGATACGGCAGTGTGCGAGCTGCTGCAGGATGTGCTCAGCGAGCACGTCTTTACGGTGCTCGTCTGCCATAACGGACAGGACGCACTGAACCGGGTTAATCAGGAACCGGGAATTGCCCTGGTCCTGCTGGACATGATGCTGCCGGATATCAACGGCCTGCAGGTCCTGCTGCAGTTGCAAAAGCAACGCCCGGATCTGCCGGTAGTGATGCTTACCGGGCTGGGCAGTGAGTCTGACGTGGTGGTAGGGCTGGAGATGGGGGCCGACGATTACATTGGCAAACCGTTTAATCCGCGTGTGGTGGTCGCCCGGGTTAAAGCCGTGCTCAGGCGTACCGGAGCGCTGGCGGCTGACACGCCCGCGCCACGAGTGGCGGGCATTGCTTTTAATGGCTGGACGCTGGATACCACCCGCTGCGAACTGATCGATCCGCAGCGTAACCCCGTACCGTTGACCCAGGGTGAATACGGCCTGCTGCTGGCGCTTACCCAGAATGCCCGCCGGGTACTGAGCCGCGAGCAGTTGCTTGAGCTGACCCACAGCGAAAGTGCCGATGTGTTTGACCGTACCATCGACGTGTTGATCATGCGCCTGCGCCGAAAAATCGAAGCCAATCCGCACCAGCCCGCATTAATCAAAACGATCCGCGGGCTGGGCTACGTCTTTGCCGCCGATGTCTGTCATCCCGATAGGGCGGCGTAAGTGCTTATGTTATGGCAGCGACAATAAGCGCGGCGAAAATCGCCGTGATGACCAGGTACTTCAGTGCGTAATAGAGCTTCCGATTACGCTTCTTCAGACGCTGACCGCGTTCTCGCCCGGCGTGCACATATTTGAAGATACGGTTGATTCCCCCGGTGCGGTCGTTATCGTCATTGGGGGAGCTGGCCGCTGACATCAGCGTTGTCCCGACCCAGTGGTTAACCGCCTGCGCCCAGCGCCATTTCATCGGACGTTCGATATCGCAGAAGAGAATAATCCGCGTGTGATCCGATTTATTCTCCGCCCAGTGCACGTAAGTTTCATCAAAGATGACAGCCTCACCGTCACGCCAGCTGTGGCGCTGCTGGTCAACCTCTATAAAGCAGCGATCGTCATTTGGCGTGACCAGGCCTAAATGGTAACGAACCGAGCCGGCGTAAGGATCGCGATGCTTGCCGAGCTTCGCGCCCGCCGGGAGTTCGGCAAACATTGCCGCTTTCACGGATGGGATCTCACTCACCAGTTGTGTCGTAACGGGGCACAGGGTCTGAGCCGAGGGATGCGCATCGGCATACCATTTGAGGTAAAACCGTTTCCAGCCGCGTTTAAAGAAGGTGTTAAAACCGGCATCGTTATGATTTTGTGCCGCCTTAATATGATCCTGCAAACGCAGCGCCTCTTCGCGAATGACCTCCCAGTTTTCCGTCAGTTTATTTAATTCCGGAAAGCGCTCGGTTTCAAAAAAGGCCTGTCTGGCGGGCAGCGAAGAGAACGCCGTCATAAACATATTGATAGGCGCCATAAAGGTGGAGTGGTCGAAAAGTTGACGGGAAAGCGTCTGTTTTTCTTTGCCGCGCGAATGCGCATAAATAACACTGATAATAAATATAGCGATGATAATTGCTGCGAACATTTTTCCTTGTCCTCTGTATCTCTCATTTCGGAAAAGCGTGTGGGCAATATGTTGCCCACGCCGAATGTGCCAGACGCAGAGAGTGTAGTTCGGCTATGCAAAATTCATAGAACTGTAATCAAAAATCGCAATTTTTGTTAATTTAGGCGCTGCTCTCCTGTATAAAGCGCGTCAATTCCTCCAGCGTTTTTGCTCCATCAATGGCATTCGCGGCCAGCAGGCTTGCCCGGGCGCAGGCATGCGCCAGGTAAATACTCTCTGCCAGCGGCAGCGATTCATGACAGCCATATAAGAAACCGGCACAAAAGGCGTCGCCCGCGCCGACGCTGCCAATAATCTCCTCCTGAGTCAGCCTCCATGAGGGGATCCAGCGTCCTTCTTCGTTTGCGGCTTCTCCCCAGGCACCTTCCGGGCAGTGGATCACCACCCGCTGCCGGACGCCTGCCGCCAGCAGCTGCGCGGCGGCTTCAGCGATGTGGGCAACGTGCGGTGCGTCGTTGCCGTCGCGCATCTCAAGGCCGCTAAATTCTCCGGCTTCCAGTTCGTTAATGACCAGATAATCGAGATGACGCAGGGCAGGGAGGACCAGCGGCTGATAGCGCGGATCGCCCTTACGGGAGACCAGATCGAGCGAGGTTTCATACCCCTGTTCGCGCATCTGCGCCAGCAGCCGTGCGCTGCGGGTGCCGTATTCGTCATCTGGCATATCCAGACTGTCGAGCAGCAGCAGGTAGCCGAGGTGGAAGATTTTCATTGTGCCGTCGAGACGGTCAAACGCGGGGAGATCCAGCAGGCGGTTGGCCCCGGGAGAGTGGAAAAAGGTGCGCTGTCCGCTGGGGTCGGTCATCACCTGCGACATGGAGGTTGGCGCAAAGGTGGTGCGCTGTACGCGTTGCCGATTGACGTGATACTGGTCGAGCATTGCCAGAATGTAGTCCCCGTCGCTGTCTTCGCCAATCAGCCCCACCGCCTGCAGCGGCAGGCCGACGTGCATTTTCGCCAGCGTCAGCAGGACGTTAAGCGGCGCGCCGCCGGTGGAACGCTCGCTGTGGGTAATTTCTGCCAGCCAGCCGCGTTCCGGCCATTGCACGATCTGGTGAACGTGATCCACCAGCATATTGCCCGCGGCGATGATCCCTTTGCGTTCCATTATGCCTGCCCCGCGCTGCCAAAGATGCGCATCTGTTCGGCGACCGTATCGGTAATCGCCTCTTCTATGCCCAGCAGCAGCTCGGCAAACTCATCGTACAGCGGCTGGCGGTTGGCCATACGCTGCTCAACGGCGGAAAGCGCGGCCTGGGACATGCCGGTATAGAAGTTGATTTTATGAATACCAAGTTCAATGGCGCGACGAAAATCAGCATCGCTGATCCCGGAGCCGCCGTGCAGCACCAGTGGCAGACCGGTCTGCTGGCGAATGGCGTCCAGACGGGGGAAATCGAGCTTTGGCTCGCCTTTATACTTGCCGTGCGCGTTGCCAATGGCGACGGCCAGCGCGTCAATGCCGGTTGAATCGACAAATTCCCGTGCCAGCTGCGGGTCGGTAAAGTACGCTTCATCCGCATGGCCGTAGAGCGCTCCGCCTTCATCGCCACCGACGGCACCTAACTCTGCCTCCACCGACACGCCCACCGCGTGACACATCTTCACCACTTCACGCGTCTGACGAATATTCTCCTCGTAGCTCAGTGTCGAGCCATCGAACATCACGGAGCTGAACCCTAAGCGCAGGGCGCGCACCACGGCGTCAAAGTGCAGGCCGTGGTCGAGGTTGAGTACCACGGGGATCGCGTGGCGGGCGGCTTCGTACTTAACCGCTTCGACAAGCGACTCCAGCGACACGTATTTAAAATGCACTTCGGCGATGTTGATGATGAAAGGCGAGCGCTCCTGCTTCGCCGCGGCAAACAGGGCGCGCAGGAAGTGGGTGTCGAGAACGTTGAACGCGCCCAGCGCGTAGCGATATTGCCTGGCGTGCGCAAGACCGTCGGCAAGAGAAATCAATGGCATCATTTACCCCTTATATCCGAAACAGGTTGTACTCGTTGCACAGTACCAGCACCGCCGGTTCGTCTTCTTCGATGTTGTTATAGCGGGCAACGGGCTGCAAAAAATGGTTGTCGTGTTCATCGTCATTGACCGATGACACTTCGCCCACCAGCACGTCGCCAAAACCGCGTTCACCCCAGAAACTGTGGTACAGGCCGGGCGTCAGGCAGATGCTCTCCCCTGGTGTAAGGCGCAGCTGGCTGCCGGGTGCGTGGGTCTGCCGGCAACCGTCTATCGTGACGGTGACGTCCGTGTTTTCGGTCTCTGCCTGTGCACCGGCATTCCATAACTCAATAATGAGATTTCCACCGCCGCGGTTGATGATGTCCTCCCGTTTGCGCCAGTGAAAATGCATGGGCGTGAGCTGACCGTCGCGTACGTGCATGATTTTTTCGGCGTAGCATTTTTCATACGGCGTGCCGTTTGGTGAGCCGTTGCGCAGGGTAAACAGCGTGAGCCCCTGCGCGGCAAAGCTGCTGCCGCCAAAGGCCGTTACGTCCCAACCGAGCTTAAGGTCAAACACTTCCTGCCAGGCGGCCTGATCGAGCTGTTGCCATTTTGTGGGTGGGAAGCTGGCAAAAGGGGGGAGATGCACGTCGTGCCTGGAGAAAAACTGCCGCGTGTGGCCGAGGATTTCGTTGATTTCGGAGCGTTTCATGGGGACTCCTTGTGTTTTTTGTCGGCCCAGTCCCCTATCCCTGTGGGAGAGGGTTAGGGTGAGGGCATCGGGCCGCGCAATTGTTACTTAACCGTCCACCCCTTATACGTGCCGACGTTCTTTTTATCGATCATCGTCACCGGGATCAGCACAGGCTCTTTCGGTGCCGGTTTGCCCTGTAGAATGTCATAGCCGATCTCAACCGCTTTTGCCGCCATGACCTGCGGATCTTGTGCCGGCGTCGCCACAAACAGGGAGTTTTCCCGCTTCAGGGCTTCTTCGCCGTCCGGGCTACCGTCCACACCAACGATAAAGAACTCGTTGCGTTGCGCTTGTTTCGCCGCCAGATCGGCACCGATCGCGGTCGGATCGTTAATCGCGAAGACGCCATCGATCTTCGGATTGGCCGCCAGCAGCGAGGTCATGACTTCCAGACCCCCTTCACGGCTGCCCTTGGCGTTCTGGTTATCGGAGAGCACTTTGATATCCGGGTGTTTTTTGAACTCGGTCTGGCAACCTTCCACACGGTTCTGGACGGCAGAGACCGGCGGTCCGTTGATGATCACTACATTGCCTTTGCCGTTCAGGCGGTCGGTGATGTACTTACAGGCCATTTCGCCCGCCTGGGTGTTATCGGAGGTGATCGTCGCGTCTGCACCTTCTGCCGCCACGTCAACCGCGACCACCACGATCCCGGCCTCTTTCGCGCGTTTCACCGCCGGGCCGATCCCTTTAGAATCTGCGGCGTTGAGGATGATCATGTCCACTTTGGCGGCAATAAAGTTGTCGATCTGCGCCACCTGCTGGCCCAGATCGTACCCGCTGGAGACCAGCGTCACTTTGACGTTATCCCCCGCCAGCTTGCGCGCCTCCAGCTCGGCACCTTTGGTGATCTGCACGAAGAACGGGTTGGCCAGGTCACCCACCGTTACGCCGATGGACTTCAGATCTTTCGCCTGCGCAAACGGCGTTGCGGCAAGCAGCGCGCCAGCACAGAGCGCGGTCACTAAGGGCTTCAATCTCATGCTCTCTTCCTCACGTAGGGTATTGTTGTTATGCACTTTGATGGTGTCGGGTACGGTATTTGTCGATCAGCACCGCAATGATGATCACCGCCCCTTTGATCACCAGTTGCCAGAAGTAGGAGACGCCCATCAGCGTCATGCCGTTGTTGAGGGTGGCGATAATCAGCGCTCCCACCAGCGTGCCGGTGATCGTGCCGATCCCGCCAACAAAGCTGGTGCCGCCGAGGATCACCGCCGCAATCGCATCCAGCTCGTAACCCATGCCCAGGTTTCCGTTGGCGCTGTAGAGGCGCGACGCGCTCATCACACCGCCTAACCCGGAGAGCAGGCCGCTCATGCCATACACAAACAGCAACACCAGCCAGACTTTGATGCCCGTTAAGCGTGCCGCCTGCATGTTGCCGCCTACCGCATAGATGTGAACGCCAAGCGTAGTGCGACGCAGGATAAACCAGCACACCACAATCACCGCCAGGGCAATCACCACCAGCCACGGCACGGGGCCAAGATAGTTATTGCCTATCCACTCAAAATTGATGTTCGAGTTAATCACCGTCGTGCCATCGGCCAGCAGGTACGCTGCACCCCGCAGTGCCGTGTAGGTGCCGAGGGTGACAATAAACGGTGGCAGTCCGGCAAAGGCCACCAGCGCGCCGTTGAACAGCCCCAGCACCAGGCCGAGCATCAGCGCGGCGGGAATAGAGAGCCCGGCGAATTCCGGTATTAACGACACCACCATCGCGGCGACCGCCGTGGTACCCAGAATCGACCCGACGGAGAGGTCAATCCCCCCGGTCAGGATGATGAAGGTCATCCCTGCCGCCAGCACGATGTTGATCGACGCCTGGCGGGTAATGTTGAGCAGGTTGCTTTCGGTAAAGAAGTTAGGGGTGATAAAGCCAAAAACCGCCACGATTAGGATGAGAATGGGCAAAATGCCGACCGTTTGCATCAGATCGCTCATCAGCATTTTTTTGGCGGAGGCAGATTTTGCCACCTGCTGCGGATGGGTTGGAGTTGTCATAGTTGCACCGCCTGATGATGTGAGTCGTTCACGCCGGTTGCCAGCGTCATGATGTTTTCCTGAGAGATGTCGTGTCCGTGGAGCTCCCCGGCGATGCTGCCTTCACGCATGACATAGACGCGGTCGCTCATGCCTACCACTTCCGGCAGTTCGCTGGAGATCATCAAAATCGCCACGCCCTTGCGCGCCATCTGGTTCATGATGCGGTAGATTTCGCTTTTTGCGCCGACATCGACACCGCGCGTCGGTTCGTCGAGGATCAGAATACGCGGACCAATCGCCACCCAGCGGGAGATCAGCAATTTCTGCTGATTACCGCCTGACAGACCGCCCGCGCGGACCTGTGCGTGAGGCACGCGGATATTCAGCAGGGCGATGGCATCGTCAGAAATGGACTGCGCTTTTTTGCGGTTAAGCATGCCGAAGGTGGCGTCGCGCTCCAGCGTCGCCATGGTGATGTTCTCCTGCGCCGCCAGCTCCAGGAACAGCCCCTGCTCCTTGCGGTTCTCGGTAAGAAAACCGATCCCGTTTTCAATGGCCGCGCGCGGGGAGTGGATCACCACCGGCTCGCCGTCCACTTCAATCATTCCGCCCGTGGCTTTACGTACGCCAAAGATGAGCTGTGCCAGCTCGGAGCGACCGGCACCGACCAGCCCCGCCAGGCCGACGATTTCCCCTGAGCGCACCTGCAGGCTGCAGGGTTGGACTTTTTTACCGTCGGTGAGGTGATGCACGTTAAGACGCGGGTTGCCGAGCGGGATATCGCGCTCTTTGTTGAACAGATCGCTTAAGGGGCGACCCACCATCATTTTCACCAGCTCAGACGCGTTCAGTTTGTCGCGCGTCAGGCTACCGACGTATTGCCCGTCACGCAGGACGCTGACCCGGTCAGAGAGTTCGTACACTTCCGCCATGCGGTGGCTGATATAGATGATCGCCATCCCTTCATCCCGCAGGCGCAGGATCAGCTCAAACAGACGATGGGTTTCACGCGAGGAGAGGGCGGCAGTGGGTTCATCCATCACCAGAATGCGGCTGTTACGGTGCAGCGCGCGGGCGATTTCCACCTGCTGTTGTTCAGCGATAGTCAGCTTCATCACCAGGTCGGTGGCGTTGAAGTTTGCACCCAGACGGTCGATGACCGCCTGAGCCTGGGCGGCCATCTCTTTACGCTGCACCAGTCCGCCGCGCGAGAGTTCGCTGCCAAGAAAGATGTTTTCCGCAACCGTCAGGTTGGGGGCGAGCTGCATCTCCTGATAGATCAGGGTAATGCCTGCGGCCAGCGCATCCTTCGGGCCTTTAATGTGATACGGCTGACCGTCAATCAGGATCTCGCCGCTGGTCGCGGTGTAGGCGCCCGCGAGGATCTTCATCAGCGTGCTTTTTCCCGCGCCGTTTTCACCCATCAGCGCGTGGATCTCACCGGGAAAGACCGTCAAATCCACACCCTTGAGCGCGTGGAAGTTGCCAAACGTTTTGGCAATGCTGCGCATCTCCAGTACCGGGGTTCTGCTCATGGCGGATCTCCTGTGAAGGTTGATATCTGCACTTCATCACAGGTGCGTAAATGCAAAATGTCAGAAGCCGTTCATATTTGTCATAGTTATGAATAGCTAATCGCCGTCACATTTCTCTTTTCCCTCTGCCTGTGGGAGAGGGCCAGGGTGAGGGCACCCATTTGCAGAGGAGCCCAATCCCATGCCATCACGCTCGCCGTTCTTCGCCAGTGCCCGCGGTCGTCTGCTGATCTTTAATCTGTTGGTGGTGGCGGTGACGCTGATGGTCAGTGGTGTGGCGGTGCTGGGTTTTCGGCATGCCAGCCAGATCCAGGAACAGGTACAACAGCAGACGCTGGATGACATGACCGGCAGCATGAACCTCGCCCGCGATACCGCCAGCGTGGCAACCGCGGCGGTTCGGCTTTCGCAGGTGGTGGGGGCGCTGGAATACAAAGGAGAGGCCGAGAGGCTGAAGCAGACCCAAATGGCGCTGCGGCACTCGCTGGAACAGCTCGCAGATGCGCCCTTAGCGCAGCAGGAGCCGGGGCTGGTGGCGCGCATTATTCGTCGCAGTAATGAGTTACAGCAAAGCGTGACGGGCATGCTGGAGCGCGGACAGCGGCGCCATCTGCAGCGTAACGCGCTGCTTAGCTCGCTGTATCAAAGCCAGAGCTATTTACGCCATCTGCAGGATATTAACCGTCGGTTTGGCAGCAACATCCCGGATGCGCAGCAGCTTGCGGAAATGGACAGGTTGATTCTCGCCGCCATCGATACCCCCTCACCGCGCGCCACCCTACAGCAGCTGGACGCCGTTACCGCAACGTTGCCCCAGCGCGCCACGCAGCCCGTGGTGAATCTTGTTCTGCCCGATTTCAACGACGAGCTGCGCAGGCTTGCCCCGCTGTCAAAGCAGCTTGAGGAGAGCGACCTGGCGATAAGCTGGTATATGTTCCACATCAAGGCGCTGGTGGCGATATTAAATAGCGATATCAATCAGTACGTTGAGCAGGTAGCGGAGGCTTCCCGGCTGCGTACGGCCCAGAGTCATCAGGAGCTGCGGTCCATCAGCGTATTTATCAGCATATTCGCCGTACTGGCGCTGATCATCACCGGTTGCGCCTGCTGGTATATCTACCGCAATCTGGGCTCCAACCTGACGGCGATCTCCCGGGCGATGTCGCGTCTTGCCCAAGGCGAGCAGGACGTTTCGGTGCCCGCGCTGCAGCGGCGTGATGAGCTGGGAGAGCTGGCTCGCGCGTTTAACGTCTTTGCCCGCAATACCGCCTCGCTGGAGCACACTACCCGTCTACTGAAAGAGAAAACCTCCCAGATGGAGATCGACCGCATCGAGCGTCAGGGACTGGAGGAGGCGCTGCTGCACAGCCAGAAGATGAAGGCCGTTGGTCAACTGACGGGCGGGCTGGCACATGATTTCAACAACCTGCTGGCGGTGATAATCGGTAGCCTGGAGCTGACCGATCCCGACTCCAGTGATGCCCCACGTATCGCCCGCGCGCTCAATGCCGCCGAGCGCGGTGCGTTGCTGACCCAGCGTCTGCTGGCTTTTTCCCGCAAGCAATCCCTGACTCCGCATGCGGTAGAGATGAAACCGCTGCTGGAGAATCTCAGAGAGCTGATGCGCCACTCCTTGCCCGCCACCCTGAGCCTGGAGATAGAGGCTCAATCCCCGGCCTGGCCGGCGTGGATAGACGTTGGCCAGCTCGAAAACGCCATTATCAACCTGGTGATGAACGCCCGCGACGCGATGGAGGGGCAGACGGGCGTGATTAAGATCCGCACGTGGAATCAGCGCGTCACCCGCAGTGACGGGCGCAGGCAGGATATGGTGGCGCTGGAGGTGATCGACCGCGGCAGCGGTATGACGCAGGAGGTCAAATCCCGGGTGTTCGAGCCGTTCTTCACCACCAAGCAGACCGGCAGTGGCAGTGGGTTAGGGCTGTCGATGGTGTACGGTTTTGTGCGTCAGTCCGGCGGCCGCGTCGAAATTGAAAGCGCGCCGGGACAAGGCACCACCGTGCGGCTCCATCTGCCGCGCTCAACGCTGCCCGTCGTCCCTGAAGATGAAACGCACTCTGCCACCGCATCCGCTGAAAACGAACGGCTGGTGCTGGTACTGGAAGATGAGGCCGACGTTCGTCAGACCCTGTGCGAGCAACTGCATCAGCTTGGCTACCTGACCCTTGAAGCGGAAAGCGGTGAGCAGGCACTGAACATGCTGGCGGCCTCGCCGGATATCGGCATGTTTATCAGTGATCTGATGCTGCCGGGCAGCCTGAGCGGGGCGGAGGTGATTAACCACGTGCGCAGCCACTACCCGCAACTGCCGGTGTTGTTGATCAGCGGTCAGGATTTACGTCCGACGCACAACCCGCAGCTGCCGGATGTAGCGCTACTGCGCAAACCGTTTACCCGCGTACAGCTGGCGCAGGCGCTGCGGAAGGTGATCATAATTTGAGATTCCTCCGCTACCTCTCCCGTTTGCGGTTAATTACCGTAAGGCCAGTTCACCTGCGAGTCTGGCCTTATGAAACGTTACTCTACCGCTCTGTTATTTGGTCTGCTGTCACTCTCCAGCCAACTGGCGCATGCCGATGTGATTGATGATGCCATTGGCAACATTCAGCAGGCGATCAACGATGCCTATAACCCCGGCAGCAGCCGCAGCAACGATGATGACGATCGTTATGACGATGACCGTCGCATTGATAGCCGTCAGTATGACGACCGCCGTCGGCAGCTTGAAGACAGACGCCGCCGTTTAGACGAGCGCCAGCGCCAGCTTGATGACGACAGACGACGCCTGGAAGAGGATGAGCGGCGGTTAGAAGACGATTACGATCGCGGTTAAGTGCGGCCTGTTGCCCTCACCTCAACCCTCTCCCACGGGAGAGGGAGAAAACCTAATCCAGCACCAACACCATGCCGTCATATCCCGCTTCGATGCCGTCCGGCAGCGGGTTATCCATCATCCACTCGTCAAACTGATGGCTGATATGGGTCAGGATCACCTGCGGGCAGCCAATCACCTCGTTCAGTGCCACCACGGTGTTTAAATCGCAATGGTTGCGCGGCGTCTGCGGGCGCGGTTCATGGCTACAGTCGATGATCATCGCCTGCGGCTGGTTGTTAAGCAGAAATTTCACCGTTTTCTCCGGCAATCCGGCAGTATCAGAGAGCCACGCCACGCGGCTGTGGGCGGACTCCAGCAGATAACCAAAGGTGAGTTTCGAGTGGTTGAGCGGCAGCGGCGTCACCCGCAGGCCCTGCAGCTCAAACATCACAAACGGCTCCAGCGTATGGCTGAAATCCAGAATGCCCGGGTGTTTGAAGAGATCGTCACATCCGGCTTCATCCGGCGGGCCGTAAACGGGGATCGTCGCGCCAACGCCCCAGCGCAGGGGAAACAGCCCCTGAACGTGATCCATATGGTAGTGGGTCAGCAAAAACTGCTGAAAGCTGCCGGCTGGCCAGTCGTCCATCAGGTGCGGAATACCCGCGTCCAGTAGCGTCACCGCATCATTGAATTTGACGGCCGCGCTACAGGGCCGACGACGATAATTCTCCTGCAGACGTGCCCGGCGGCATGCCGCGCAATCGCAGCCAAACACCGGGACCAGCTGGGCACTGCCGGTGCCCGTTAACGTGATGGTCAGACTCATCGTGCACCTCTACAACGGTTTGGTGAAACGAAAATGGCTCTGCGTATACCCTTCACGAACATAAAAACGGTGGGCGTCCAGCCGCCGGACGCTGGTGGAGAGCTCCGTCAGCTCCGCGCCCGCCTGCCGCGCGGTGTCCTCTGCCCATGCCAGCAGTTGGCTCCCCACTTTAAGACCACGCGCCTCGGGCATCACCACCAGCTCCTGGATTTCGCCGATCCATCTGGCGTGGTGCAGGTGAAACTGCATATGCAGGCCAATCATACCCACTACCTGTCCATTCAGCTCTGCCAGCTGATAACGCATATTGTGGTCCTGCAGATTGGCCAGATACCCGGTGTGGAACGCCTGATGATCAAATTCGGCCTGTTTTAACTCGCAGATCAGCGCGTAAACGATTTGCGCATCATCGGCGGTGGCGGGGCGAAGCGTGCAGTCAGGCATGCTGTTTCTCCTTCTGACGGATAAGTGATAAAACGTTATCGACTGACTGTAGCAAACTTCCGTCGTTGTTGAGGATGTGGCAATCCGCCGGGGTATAGCGCTCTGCGCGTTCGAGTCGCTGCGCGATCTCTTTTTCGCTTTCGCGTCCGCGGCTTTGCAGGCGGCTGCGCAGGACATCCGGCGAAACCTGCAGACAGACCGGCAGCAGCGCCGAGGCATACCTGGCGCGTGCCTGGGGCAGATGCGCACGGGAGCCGTTGACCAGCACGTCAAAACCCGCGTGTAGCCACAGGTCGATCTCAATGCCGATCCCGTAGTAGTAGCCGTTGGCGTGCCAGCTGAGCGCCAGCAGATTCTGCCCGGCGCGAGTGAAAAATTCCTGTTCGCTCAGGGCGATATGGTTTTCACTACCGGCATTCGCCGCCCGGGTAATATAGCGATGTGCGACCAGCAGCTGCGGGTGTTCCCGTTGCCGTAAGGCGGACAGCAGGCTGTCCTTCCCGGAGCCGGAGGGCCCCATTAACCAGATGACTCTTCCCATCAGAACACCCGTTTTCCCTGACGCCAGACGTGGTCGATATGGATGTGCTCGCCCTTACGGTGGGCCAGCACCAGATCCGCCCGTTTTCCTTCGGCTATCTCGCCCCGGTCGTGAAGATTAAGCGCCGATGCCGGGTTCTTCGTTACCAGGCGAATCGCCTCCGGCAGCGTGAAGCGGTTGCTGTCGTCATCCGCGACGCGGAAGGCGGCGTCCAGCAGGCTGGCGGGGTAGTAGTCGGAAGAGAGGATATCCAGCAGACCGAGCGAGGCGAGCTTGCTTGCCGCCACGTTGCCGGAATGCGAGCCGCCGCGCACGATGTTCGGTGCCCCCATCAGCACGTTCATGCCGTGTGCGCGGGAGGCTTCTGCCGCCTCAAACGTGGTAGGAAATTCAGCGATCACGCTGCCAAGCTGGTGGGATTCGCGGACATGATCGTGCGTGGCATCATCATGGCTGGCCAGCGCGATGCTACGGTCCCGGCACATCGCGGCAATCGAAACACGGTTCGGCTGTGACCACTGTGCCGCCAGCGCCAGCTGCTCTTCCTCGTAGCGCGCCATCTCCACATCGTTAAGAGAATATTTGCCCTGGTAATACTCGCGGTATTTTTCGAGGCTGGCGAACTGGCGCTGCCCCGGCGAGTGGTCCATCAACGAGACCAGCGACACTGGCTCGCGGTCTACCAGTTTTTCAAACAGCGGCAGGGTGGTGTGATGCGGCAACTCGCAGCGCAGGTGCAGGCGATGTTCGGCGCGGTTAAGACCGCGCTTTTGCGTCTCTTCCACGGCGTTGATCATCTTTTCCAGATTCTCCAGCCGATCGCCGCCGTCGCGTACGTCACCAATCGCCACCGCATCCAGCACGGTGGTGATGCCGCTGGCAACCATCAGCGCGTCGTGGCTGCTCATCGCCGAATGGGCGGGCCAGTCCACCTTCGGCCGTGGGGTGAAGAATTTATCCAGATTATCGGTGTGCAGCTCAATCAGCCCTGGCAGCAGCCAGCCGCCTTCGCCGTCCATCGCTTCGGGCAAATGGCTTCGGGTTTCGGCATACGCGCGGATCGCGCCGTCGCGGATCTCAATCGAGCCGTCGATGACCTCATCTTCCAGCACCAGCCTGACGTTATTGATAATCATACGTTTGTCCCCATCGGGTGCAGCCTGTCCGCCACGCGGTTGCGAACGCTCTCGTCGTGGAAGATCCCGACGATCGCCGCGCCGCGCGCTTTGGCCTGTTCGATCAGTTCCACCACTGCCGCGCTGTTTTTGCTGTCGAGCGAAGCGGTGGGTTCATCAAGAAGTAAAATCGGGTAGTCGACGATAAACCCGCGAGCGATATTCACGCGCTGCTGCTCGCCGCCGGAAAAGGTCGACGGGGCAAGATGCCAGAGGCGCTCGGGCACATTGAGGCGCGTCAGCAGGCTGGCGGCTTTGGCGGCGCAGGTTTCGCGCGGCTCGCCGAGATCCAGCAGCGGCTGCATGACCACATCCAGAGCGGAGATCCGCGGGATCACCCGCAGAAACTGGCTCACCCAGCCGATCGTCGAGCGGCGGACTTCCAGCACCTTACGCGCGGGGGCCTGAACCAGGTCGACCCATTCATCGGCATGGCGAATATGAATGTGCCCCTCGTCCGGCAGATAGTTGGCGTACAGGGAGCGCAGCAGGGTGGATTTTCCGCTGCCGGAGTGGCCGTGCAGCACCACGCATTCGCCGCTGTTCACCTTCAGAGAGGCATTTTGCAGCACCGGCAGACGCACGCCGTTTTGCTGGTGGAGCACAAAGGTTTTACTTACGTTTTCTACGTGGATCATTTTGGCCTCGTGGCGTTTTCTTGCCGGGTGGCGCTTCGCTTACCCGGCCTACAAGGTACGGCGTTCGTTTTGCCGGGTGGCGCCCTCAATTCTGCAACACGGATGACACCAGCAGCTGGGTGTAAGGATGGAGCGGATCGTCGAGCACGCGGTCGGTTAACCCACTTTCCACCACCTGACCCTGCTTCATTACCAGCAGACGGTCTGCCAGCAGGCGAGCGACGCCCAGATCATGGGTGACAATCACCACCGCCAGGTTCAGCTCCACCACCAGGCCGCGCAGCAGGTCGAGCAGGCGCGCCTGCACGGAGACGTCCAGCCCACCGGTGGGTTCATCCATAAACACCAGCTTCGGGTGGGTGACCAGGTTACGGGCGATCTGCAGGCGCTGCTGCATGCCGCCGGAGAAGGTGGTGGGCAAATCGTCGATGCGCGAGGCGGGGATCTCCACATCGGTCAGCCAGCGCTGTGCGGTTTCCCGGATGTTGCCGTAGTGCCGCGCGCCGGTCGCCATCAGCCGTTCGCCGATATTGCCTCCCGCCGAGACCTGACGACGCAGCCCGTCCAGCGGATGCTGATGTACCACGCCCCATTCGGTGCGCAGCAGGCGGCGGCGTTCAGCCTCGCTCATGCCATAGAGGGAGGCGCCCTCATACAAAATCTCGCCGTTCTGCGGGGCCAGGCGCGCGGAGATGGACTTCAGCAGGGTGGTTTTACCCGAGCCGGATTCACCGACAATCCCCAGCACCTCGCCCGGCCACAGCTCGAACGAGACGTCGCTGAAGCCTTTGCCCGGCGCGTAAAGGTGGGTCAGGTTGTTCACTGAAAGCAGCGGTTTCATTGGCTGTTCGCCTCGCTCTGTTGGCGGCAGTAATCGGTGTCGGAGCAGACAAACATCCGTTTGCCCGTATCATCCAGCACCACTTCATCCAGATAGCTGTGTTTCGAGCCGCAGATGGCGCACGGCTCGTCCCACTCCTGCACCGTGAACGGGTGGTCATCGAAATCGAGACTCTCCACGCGGGTGTAGGGCGGGACGGCGTAGATGCGCTTTTCGCGCCCGGCACCGAACAGCTGCAGGGCAGGCATCATGTCCATTTTCGGGTTGTCGAATTTCGGGATCGGCGACGGATCCATCACGTAGCGCCCGTTGACCTTCACCGGGTAGGCGTAGGTGGTGGCGATATGGCCGAAGCGGGCGATATCTTCATACAGCTTCACCTGCATCACCCCGTACTCTTCCAGGGCGTGCATGGTGCGGGTTTCTGTTTCGCGCGGCTCGATAAAGCGCAGCGGCTCCGGGATCGGCACCTGGAAAATCAAAATCTGATCTTCAGTGAGCGGCGTTTCGGGAATACGGTGGCGGGTCTGGATAAGCGTCGCATCTTCGGTTTTTTCGGTGGTGTTGACGCCCGTCACGCGCTTAAAGAAGTTGCGAATCGACACGGAGTTGGTGGTGTCGTCGGCTCCCTGGTCGATGACCTTCAGCACGTCTGACTCACCGATGACGCTGGCGGTAAGCTGAATGCCCCCGGTGCCCCAGCCGTAAGGCATCGGCATTTCTCGACCACCAAACGGCACCTGATAGCCGGGGATAGCGACCGCTTTCAGGATGGCGCGGCGGATCATGCGTTTGGTTTGCTCGTCCAGATAAGCAAAGTTGTAGCCGCTTAGGTTAGCCATTTTCACGCTCCCGTTGCAGACGTTTCAGCAGTTCCAGTTCGGCCTGGAAGTCAACGTAATGCGGCAGCTTGAGGTGCGAAACAAAGCCCGCCGCCTCGACGTTATCCGCATGGGCCAGCACGAACTCTTCGTCCTGTGCCGGGCCGGAAATCTGTTCGCCGTAGTCCGGCGCCTGCAGGGCGCGGTCAACCAGCGCCATCGCCATGGCTTTACGCTCGCTCATGCCAAAGACCAGCCCGTAACCGCGGGTAAAGTGTGGGGTGTCGTCGTCAGGTGCGACAAAACCATTCACCATTTCACACTCGGTCATTAGCAGTTCACCGACGTTCACAGCAAAACCCAGCTCTTCGGGGATGATTTCGACGTCGAGATAGCCGCTGCGAATCTCCGCCGCAAACGGGTGGTTACGCCCGTAGCCGCGCTGCGTTGAATAGGCCAGCGCCAGCAGATAGCCTTCGTCCCCGCGCATCAGCTGCTGCAGGCGAGACGAGCGTGAACAGGGGTAAACGGGAGGCGTGCGGGTGATGTCGTCGGGTTGCGCTCCGGTCTCTTCTTCAGCCTTTGCCAGACCCTGCTTCGCCAGCAGGCTAAAGACGTGCGGAGATGCTTCCTGCCCGGTCTCCGTGGTGCTGAGCGTCGGCGTTTCGCCGTTCGCCAGCAGGGTGAAATCCAGCAGGCGGTGGGTGTAGTCGTACGTAGGGCCAAGGAGCTGGCCGCCGGGAATATCTTTATAAACGGCGGAAATTCGCCGCTCCAGGCGCATTTCTGCCGTATTGACCGGCTCGCTCACCGCCAGGCGGGGAACGGTGGTGCGCCAGGCGCGCAGCAAAAAGATGGCCTCGACGTTGTCGCCGCTGGCCTGCTTCAGCGCCAGCGCTGCCAGCTCGCGGTCGGCGACGCCGCCTTCGGTCATCACTCGATCCACCGCCAGGTTCAACTGCTGCTCAATCTGGGCGACGCTCAGCTCGGGAAGCTGTTCATCACCCCGTCGTCTGTGCGCCTGTAGCGCATGGGCGGCGGCGATGGCCTTCTCGCCCCCTTTGACGGCAACGTACATCAGCACACCTCCACGTGGGTGGTTCGCGGGATCGCCAGCAGGCGCTCGCCGCAGGTCAGGATCAGGTCAATGCCCAGCGGGAACGGGTGCGGGCGTTCGGTCAGCTCATGAATAATGCACTCCGGCAGCTGTGGCGCGACCATGCGTTCGTCGGCAATCCCCGCCCCGGTCAGGCGCAGCATGCGACCACCGCTCAGGCTGGCGACCTGCAGGAGCAGCGTGGCGCTGGTCTCCGGTGCTACCGCGCTGCCTTCACTCAGGGCATTGAGCTGCTCATGGCTGATTTGCTCATCGGTAACGGCAAACACCGCCTGACGGGGCTGCTCAACCAGCGGGGCGTTAGTGTGAAAACGCAGATTCTGGCTGGCGATGTCATTGGATAACGTCCCCGAAAGCCACACCGGGGTATCGTTGTCGGCGAGGGTCAGCAGTACGCTGGTGGTCGCCAGGTTCAGCGGCAGCCAGCCCTGGGAGAGCTGATGCAGGGAGACAATCACGCCTGGCTCGCTCATGGCTTTCAGCAGGCGACGAAAACTGTGTTGGGCATCCTGGACGGCCAGGGTAAAAACGGGTTGAAGCGTCATGCGTTATCTCCGCGAACAAGCGTAAAGAAGTCGACCCGGCTGGTATTGACTTGCGCCTGACGTGCGGCAGTGCGCGCGGCGAGGTTGGCTTCCAGCGGGGCAATCAGGGTTTCCATCAGGGTCTGGAAATGGGGTTGTTCCTGCAGCAGGGCGTCGATCACCGCGCAGCGCTCGGCGTGCGGTTTATCGCGACCGAGTACGTAGCTGTAACCCAGCGTGCCGCTGCTCAGACGAATGACCGCGCGGGTGAGGGCGCCATCACCGGCGAAAAAGCGCTCTCCGGTGCCGCCCATTCTTGCCTGGATCTGTACCAGGCCAATTTCCGGCGCGCGGAGCGTTTCATAGTCTGGCGTCAGGTTAAGCGCGTTCATGCGGCTCGCCAGTGCAGCAGGCTGGCTATGGGCCAGGGCGCGCATCCAGCGCTGACGGGTGGAGGTGTCGAAATGCATTCAGTGCTCCATGGTGAATTCAATCATGTCGGCGCGGGTCAGGCTGACGGAGTACTCCGTCGCGTTGATCTCGCCGTCACGGTGGTTGAGGGTGCGCACGCAGAGCAGCGGAGCCATGTTGGGGATCTCCAGCACCTTGCTCTCTTTCGCCTGCGCGCGGCGGGCGCTGATACGCGTCTGGGTACGTTTGAGCACAAGACCCGTGGCGTCCTGCAAAAAGTCATGCAGTGAACCGCTGGAGAAGTGTTGCAGCACCGGCCAGAGGCTCAGGTCGCTGAAGTAGTGATCTATCTGGCAGACCGCCACGCCATTAACCCGGCGCAGGGTGCGCAGATGCACAACGTTGTCGCCCTCCTGAATACCCAGCGCATCGGCTACATGGCTGGAGGCCGGACGCAGCACGGAGAGCAGTTTTTCGCTGGTGGGATGGCTCCCCTGGTCGAGCAGGTTCTGACTAAAGCGCGCCTGGGCATTGAGCGGGTAGTCGAACGGGCGCATCAGCACCAGCACGCCGACGCCCTGACGGCGCTGTACCCATCCGCGCTCAACCAACTGATCGATGGCGCGGCGCAGGGTGTGGCGGTTCACTTCATAGCGGTCTGCAAGCTGCTGTTCGGCTGGCAGGTAGTCTCCGCAGCGATAATGGGTGCGCAGCTCCACTTCGAGCTTTGCTGCAATCTCTTGCCAGCGGGTAGGGTAACTGGTCGGATGTCTGGATAAGTGCATACCAATCAAAGCCTCGCTTCTCAGATGAAGTGCTTACGCAAACGTTGAGAGAGGAAATCCAGCAGGCTGACGGTGATGATGATGAGTACCATCAGGGCACAGGTTTGCTGGAACTGGAAACTGCGGATCGCCTCCCACAGGGTGACGCCAATGCCGCCTGCGCCGACCATGCCGACGACGGTGGCGGAACGGACGTTAGATTCGAAGCGGTAGAGCGAATAGGAGATCAGCAGCGGCATGACCTGGGGCAGCACGCCGTAAAGGATCTCTTCAATTTTGTTGGCGCCGGTGGCGCGAATACCTTCGACCGGGCCGGGTTCAATGGCTTCCACGGCTTCGGAAAGCAGCTTGGAGAGCACGCCGGTGGTGTGGATGAACAGCGCCACCACCCCCGCGAACGGCCCCAGACCCACGGCAACCACGAACAGCATCGCGAACACCATTTCGTTAATGGCGCGGCAGGCGTCCATCAGGCGGCGCATCGGCTGATAAACCCACCACGGAACGATGTTTTCCGCGCTCATCAGGCCAAACGGAATGGAGAGGATGACGGCCAGGGCGGTCCCCCAGACGGCGATTTGCAGGGTGACAGCCATTTCGCCGAGATAGTCCTGCCACTGGCTAAAATCGGGCGGGAAGAAGTCGGCAGCGAAGGTGGCCATGTTACCGGCGTCTTTAAACAGCAGCAGCGGATCCATCTCCGCGCCCTTCCAGGAGATAACCAGCACCGCCAGCAGGATGGCCCAGCTAAATAGCGAGAACCAGCTGCGTTTCGGCGGTGGGAGGGTGATGGTTTGCATGTTGACTCCTTTGTGTTTAGTTCCCTCTCCCACAGGGAGAGGGAGAAAAGCGTTACTGCACCGCTTTATTCACACTGGTCATTGCACCAAGCGCGGCGGTCAGGCGGTCCAGGTCTTCCAGCTGGGCCTGAATAGCTGCCACTTTGCTGGTCTTCTCCTCGTCCTTAAGCCCCTTGTTGTCCTTCACGCCCTGCATCTCTTTAAACAGCGCCAGCTGGCGAATCGGGACCAGTTGCAGGTCGCTCGACGGGCGGAACGGTGCCCAGCCCAGGCGCGTCAGCACGGCTTTCTCTTCCGGCGTTTTGCCGTAGGTCATAAAGAAGTCGTACACCTTGTCCTTGGTGCCTTCAGAGAGGTTTTTGCGCCAGACAATCGGGTCTCCCGGGATGAGAGGGGATTTCCAGATCACCTTCAGCTCTTTCAGCTTGTCCGGTGCGGAGGTCTTCAGCTTGTCGAGGTTTTCGGTGTTGTTGGTGGCGACGTCCACCTGCTTGTTGGCCACGGCCAGGGCGTTGGTTTCATGGCTGGCATTGACGGTGCGTTTGAAATCGGTGGCAGAGGCATTATTTTTGGCGAAGACGTAATAGCCCGGCACCAGGAAGCCAGAAGTGGAGTTCGGATCGCCGTTGCCGAAGGTCAGTTCTTTGCGTTTGGCGAGCATATCGTTGAGGTTATTGATCGGGCTGTCTTTGTTGACGATCAGCACGCTCCAGTAACCCGGAGAGCCATCGGCAGCAACGGTCTGGGCAAAGACCTGGCCGTTTGCACGATCCACCGCTTCCATGGCGGAGAGGTTGCCATACCAGGCGATGTCCACTTTGTTAAAGCGCATCCCCTGGATGATGCCCGCGTAATCCGGGGCGAAGAAGGCGTTTACTTTGATCCCCAGTTTGTTTTCCATATCTTTCAGGAAGGGTTCCCACTGAGGCTTCAGGTTCTGCTGTGATTCCGTTGAAATAATGCCAAAGTTCAGCGCTTTTTCCTGCTCCTCGGCGTACGCAGGGCTTAACAGGGTGCTGATGCTGAACATGCTGGTAAAAGCCAGCGCGGCAACCGTTTTATAGCTCATTTCCATTCCTCGTAGTGGGGACGTTATGCAGCCTTCGCGTTCTCTTCGACACGGTTAATGCTGCGGTAGAGATGGTCAAAACGTTCGTTATCAAACTGGTGGCTTGCGCCATCAAAGAACACATGTCCCTGACGCAGGGCGACAATGCGCTCGCAGTAGCGCAGGGCGTAATCCACCTGATGCAGCGTCACCACCACGGTGATGCCGTCGTTCTGGTTAATGTCATGCAGGGTTTCCATCACGATGCGGGCGGATTCCGGATCCAGCGAGGCGATGGGCTCGTCGGCAAGGATGATTTTCGCTTTCTGCATCAGGGCACGGGCGATGGCCACGCGCTGCTGTTGTCCACCAGAGAGGGTGGAGACGCGCTGATGGGCGAAGTGCGCCATGCCTACGCGGGTGAGTGCCCGCAACGCCTCTTGCTTCTGTAATGGGGAGAACCAGCGCAGACAGGTGCGCCAGAATGGGGTGCTGCCGAGCGCGTCAATCAGCACGTTCTCCAGCACCGTCAGTCGATTTACCAGATTAAATTGCTGGAAGATGCAGCCTGTCTGCGCGCGGCTTTTGCGGATATCCCGCGCCAGTCGCCCTGCTCGCTGTACGGTGTTGCCCAGCAGTTCGACGTGGCTTTCCGGGATGCTATCGCCGGTAATCAGGCCGCTTAAGTGACGCAGAAGGGTGGATTTACCTGAACCGGATGGCCCCAGCAGCGCTACCATGTCGCCCTGCTGGACGGTCAGATCAACGGCGTGCAGAGCCTTGTTGTGATGAAAGGTCTTGCTCAGTTTCTCGACGCGGATGACGGTTTGCATATGCTGGGCCTCACAATAAATGTGGCCTCATGCTGGCGCATCAATATGACATTTGGGTTAAGTGCAGGTTGCGGGAGTTTGAAGAGTTGAAGTGAAAACGATGACAATCTTTCCAGGCCCGGTCAGCGCAGCGCCACCCGGGGTTGTTGCCGGATGCGCTGCGCTTATCCGGCCTACGAACTTTGTTGCTGCTTAACGACGTTAATCATCCACGGCACGCCGTATTTGTCGGTGACCTTACCGAAACCGTGCGCCCAGAAGGTCTCCTGCCAGGCCATTTCAATATTTCCGCCATCCGCGAGATTGTCGAACCAGCGTTTGCCTTCATTGACATCCTGTGTGTCGAGAACCAGCGTGAATCCGGCATACTGCGCCTTACTGCCCGGCGGCAGGCCATCGCTCATCATGATATCGCTGCCCGCAATGCGAACGTTGGAGTGGGCTATAGCGGAGTCCGGGAACTGCATGCCAGACGGGCAGCCTTCTTCGCTGCTCTCGCTTTTTGGCATTTCGCCGAAGGTGATTTTATAGAGGAGTTCTGCGCCGACGGCCTGCTGATAAAAGGCGGTTGCCTCTGTACAGTTGCCGGCGAAAGAGATGTAGGGACTTAACGGCATAATCTTTACCTCACGTAAGAAAAGCCCATTAAGTGTAGTGGGTGTGTGCCCGGTAAGCGAAGCGCCACCGGGCGGGTAAATCAGTTCTTTTTCACAAACTCAGATTTCAGTTTCATTGGACCAAAACCGTCAATTTTGCAGTCGATATTATGATCGCCTTCAACCAGACGGATATTCTTCACTTTGGTCCCGATCTTCAGCATGGAAGAGCTGCCTTTAACCTTCAGGTCTTTGACGACGGTGACGCTGTCGCCATCTGCCAGCAGGTTACCGTTAGCATCTTTTACAATCAGCACGTCAGCATCCTGTGACGGCTCTGCGTCGTTCCATTCGTGGGCGCATTCCGGGCAAATGAACATGCCATTATCTTCATAGGTGTATTCAGAATTGCATTTCGGGCAGTGTGGAAGTTGCATCGGGATATCCTCAAAAAAGTGCTTAACACGCTGGAAAGTGCCAGCAAAATGACGGCAGAGCGCCGAAAAAGAGGGCAAGTATAACGCAAATCCACACGATTGTCGGTGATATTATTTAATAAAAAAAAACCGAAAAGCGTGTTGCGGGTGACACTTTCTGTCAGTCGGTTAAGCGATGCTAACGCCATTAACGTGTTGGGAAGAATTGACACTGAATATATCGAATATTTTATTGCGGCAAATTGCTACGTTCCGCCATTTCGGATAAGGTGAAGCGACACATTGTTATTTATCGCCGGTTTTCGTCGTCGTACATCTGTTATGACGCTGAACCATTCCCTCTCTTTTTAGGTGGGTAAATAATGATGATATATCCTGAAGTTTCTTAAAAATGGGCTACGCTTTTTATCTTTTGACTATCAGGTCAGGAGAAAAGCTTTTCACGCCATGCAAGGATAGCGATTTATTTCTGATTGTCTTCAATCAGTTATATTTCGGTGAACATGTTTTCCACACGTGATCATATAAGCCGAAAAACATAATTAAAACCCGGTGGCTTAATAAAAGTAATAAATTTGCGTTAAGGAAAGGCTTTTATCATGCACACACAGACAATTTTTGAATTAAGCCAGGAAGCAGAACGGTTGCTACAACTCGCCCTGCAAAACCTTGATACCTTGAAATCAATGCCGATAGCGATGCTGGAGAGTACCGCGACGGCCATTACGGGTGAAAAGAACAACGTTTTACCTTTGCATTTTAGCGCGCGTGGTGTCGAAGCACAGCAGGCGATGCTGAATAGTGAATTGCGCAAAATAACCCGTCTGGAAATGGTGCTGGCTATTGTTGGAACCATGAAGGCGGGGAAATCGACCACCATTAATGCGATTGTAGGCACCGAAGTGTTGCCCAACCGCAACCGTCCGATGACGGCGCTTCCGACCCTTATTCGTCATACGCCGGGCCAGAAAGAGCCGGTACTGCATTTTACGCATGTCTCTCCCATTGATGATTTGATCCAACTGCTACAGAAAAAGCTCTGCGATGACGATCGCGGTAAGCTGGCGCAGCGTCTGGAAATCGATAAAGACATGAATACGCTGCTGGAGAGAATTGAAAGAGGCGAGGCTTTCGAGAAGCACCACCTTGGGGCGCAGCCGATATTTCATTGTCTGAAAAGCCTGAACGACCTCGTGAGGCTCTCTCAGGCGCTGGACGTGGCCTTCCCATTCTCTGAGTACGCGGCGATAGAGCATATACCGGTGATTGAGGTGGAGTTTGTGCATCTTGCGGGTCTGGATGCGCACCTGGGGCAGCTGACGCTGCTGGACACGCCTGGGCCAAATGAAGCCGGGCAGCCCCATCTGCAAAAAATGCTCACCGAACAGTTGTCCCGCGCCTCCGCGGTGCTGGCGGTGATGGACTATACCCAGCTCAAATCGATTTCTGATGAAGAGGTTCGTCAGGCCATTTCGGTAGCGGGAAAATCGGTGCCTTTGTATGCGCTGGTGAATAAATTCGACCAGAAGGATCGCAACAGCGACGATGAAGAGCAGGTCAGGGCGATGATCTCCGGGACCTTAATGAAAGGGAACATCTCTCCGGGACAAATTTACCCTGTTTCGTCGATGTGGGCCTATCTGGCAAACCGCGCCCGCTATGAGATGGCGAACCATGGGCAGCTACCGGATCACCAGGAACAGCGCTGGGTACAGGACTTTGCCGAGGCCGCGCTGGGGCGTCGCTGGCGTACGGCGGACCTGGACGATATCGAACATATTCGCCATGCGGCTGATTTGCTGTGGGAGGATTCGTTATTTGAACAACCTATCCGCAAACTGATTTACGCCGCCTATGCCAATGCGTCGTTATTTGCGCTGCGTTCGGCGTCGCATAAGTTGCTCAACTATGCCCAAAATGCCAGAGAGTATCTCGATTTTCGCTATCAGGCCCTGACGGTGGCCTTTGAATCGCTGGAGCTGAATATTACGCGTCTTGAAGAGGATATGGCTCTGCTGCAAACGCGGCAGCGCGTGGCCAGCGAAGAAGTCAAACACGAAGTGGAGCAGGCCCTCCACGCCACTGACGATTTTATGGCGTTGCAGAAAGGAGCCCTTCAGCAGGCGATTGGCCATATCTTCAACAGCCACACGCTACTTGATTTGGCAGGTATTGATCCGCTGAATCATCGGCAGGATGCACCGGAGGCGCTGACGCAGCTGGTGCTGGATGATGAGAGGCAGGCGCAAACGGTACTGAACAGCATCCGCTCCGCCTGCGAGCAGGTCATGCTGGACGCACAGACGAAAATCAGCCGGGAGCTGGCGCTTCGCTTCGATCAACTGGAGTCTACGCTGGCGCGTTCGCTGAATGAGGCGATGCGGCCCATTGAGCTGCGTATTAAAGAGCAGCTCAGCCATGCCGGTTTCCGGGCGCGGATCAGTTTCCCGGCATTTCAGGCAAATCAGCTGAACTTCAATACGCGGGCGCTGTTTACTGATGCCATCGCGGAGGATACCCGTCCGGCAGGCCAGCCATCGGCTGCGGGAAGTGTACGGGAAACGGTGTCGCGCTGGCTGAACAATCCTGGCTGGGGCTGGGAAGATTATGTGGCGACGCGCACGCGATACGTTATTGATATTGCGCAGCTGCATGACAAGTTTATGCAGCATATTGATCAGTTTTGTGAACAAATCCGTAAAGCTTTAACCGCGCAGGTCGATGTCTCTGTTACGGCGGGTATGGCAACGTTCTTTGCAGAATTTTCGTTATGCCTTGCCGGGTTACAGGAAAGCTTGCGTGATAGCCTCGCAGTCCGTCAGCAAAATGAGCATTCGACCCGATCGCTCAGCCAGCTGTTGAAACAAAGTATCACGACTGCGACGTGGATTCAGGAAGATACCCGACTGTTACGCGATGATATTCAAACTCTTTTCGCGGCAGAGCAACCATGACAACACAGCTACTGGACGGTCCCGGGCGGACGCTGGAGTGTATCCATCCTAAATTTATGGTCGATCTGGTCCAGGGGGTAGACGCGCCGCGTCATACCCATCTGGGGCCGCAACAGCTGCAGTTTCGTGAGCGTTTGACGCAGGAGATCATGACGCACACCCGGCTGCGACCGTGGGCAATGGCGGGAATGCTCAACGAAAATGCGGCTCTGCGCCTGGGGCTGGCGGAAAAGCTGGCCGGCATGCTGGATCCGGGGCATCTCGCGCTGACGCGTATGGCCGATAAACTGGTTGCCCTGCGCCAGCAAACCTCTCTGCGTACGCAGCCCTCGCCGGGCCTGGTTCAGCAGTACGCTGAACTCTCTTCCCATTTTCTTCAACGCGCAGCCTATAAAGAAAAGGCGTTGTCCCAGCGTGGGTTAACGGTCCAGGCGGGCGAGCATAGCGAGCAGATTTTTACCCGCTGGCGGTCCGGTCACTATGATGGCTGGTCGCTGGCCGGGCGTTGCTACATTGTGCTGGAAGAGCTGCGCTGGGGAGCATTTGGCGATGCCTGTCGTCTGGCGAATGCGGACGTGGCGGCAATGCTCAAGGATAACCTGCGCAGCATGGCGGCAAATTATCTGGCGCAGGGGATCAATGCTTCTCCCACTACCCGCCATTTTTATCACCAGTGGCTCACAACCCCCTCTACGCCGGGGAGCATCGATCATAAAGATATGCTGGGCTGGCTGGGGGACTGGTGTCAGGCGGACAGCCACCCGGTGAGCTGGTCAGTAACCCAAAACTGGCAAACGGTCGCGCTGGGTATGCCGAGACTCTGTTCGGCAAAGCGGCTGGTGGATGGGATGGTGGAAGAAATTTTTGGTTGAACCCCTCACCCGGTGGGGAGAGGGGCCGGTCTTATGCGGTGCGTTAATGATGAAGCTCTACCGCTTTCGGTTCTGTATCCGGCTCGGGGAGATTGCCGAAGCGCTTCGCATACAGGGCCGTGATAATGGGCACCAGAATGGCGGTGACGATCACGCTGGCGGCAACCAGCGCCGTTGCCGAGGCCGCAACCGGTTCGAAAGCCGGGTTAATCTGGGCAATGATCACCGGATTCGCCACGGCGGCCCCGGCGGCTGAAGAGGCGGCTACACCTGCCGTTCCGTTTCCTCCGCCAATTACGCGATCGGCAATGATCAGCGGAATGCCGGTGATAATGATAACAGCCACGCCCAGGACAATACCCAGCAGACCGGTATCGAGTATCACCTTCAGGTTAATGGTATTCCCCAGCGCGAAGCCGAAGAACGGGATCAGCACCGGCGTGGCTTTGCTGAAGAAATCGCGCAGATCGTGGTCCAGATTCCCCAGCGCAAAACCGATCAGGAAAGGCAGGATCGCGCCGACAAAGTGGTGTGGTTCAAACGAGGCCAGCCCCGCCGAGCCCAGAATCAACATCGTCATCAGCGGACCGGACTCCAGAGACATCAGCACAAAGGCGCCAGACTCCTCTTTTGTGCCGTACTGGTTCATCAGGCTGGCATAGAGCCCACCGTTAGTCATATCCATCGCGGAGACAATGGCCAGAACGGATAATCCGGCGAAGAATCCGGTCTGAATGCCATTCTCCGGAATGAACAGTGCACAGACCATTGCCACAACCCAGGCAACCGCAATTTTCGTTATAACCAGCGTTCCGGATTTACGTAATACGGTACCCGTTGCCCGCAAGTTAATAGATGCTCCAATACAAAAGAACCAGACGGCCAGAATGGGCACGGTTCCCGTAATCATTCCTTTTGTGAAACCACCAAAATAAGCACCGGTATCAGGTGCCAGGGTATTCAGAATGGCGCCAAGCACCAGAGGAACCAGCATCATCCCGCCGGGGATGCGTTCTATTGTGGCTTTAATCTTCATGTACAACCCTCACATCGTGTCCCGCGTGGCGGACGGAATGCTATCGAAAATAAAATCAACAAATTCAGTTAATTGAAAGGATGCTTAGCCTGGCGCTTCGTTATCCTTTCAGGGAAATTAATCGCGCGCTCTTGATTCATGCCGCTCAAAAGCCCGCTGGACGTTGCGTTCGGATTTATCATGCGATCATTGGAATGATGATTCAATGAAAATAAAACAGTGTTTTAGTTATCTCTATCACATATTCGGCGTAAATATTCGAACCGCGTTTTAATATTTAAAATTTATGTAAATCTGATGTGACGCAGTATGGTTTTGAGAATTGTTGTTCAGGCGATAATAACGTGCGTGAGCATGTTCTTTTTTGGTGGATAAGAAAGAGCTGATGGGCGGCAATTGACAAATATTGAACTCAATTGACGATACGGAAAAATATATGTGAAGTTGATCACAAATATAAACGCTGGTAGGGTAAAAAGGTCATTAACTGCCCAGACAGGCGTCAACAGGTTCGGTTGTATCGACGTAAAACGTCAATGTAAGTAAACCTGCTACGCTTGAATAAGGCGATTCGCATGGAGCGGATCCCCGTTTCACGGTTCACCAGATGGCCGGTGAAATGGACAGGGCTGAGTCTACGAGGAAAGCTATGCTTAGAAGGAAAAAGATTAAACCCATCACGCTTCGCGACGTCACCATCATCGATGATGCAAAACTGCGTAAAGCGATCACAGCCGCCTCGCTTGGTAATGCGATGGAATGGTTCGATTTTGGTGTCTACGGCTTCGTGGCCTATGCGTTAGGTAAAGTGTTCTTCCCCGGCGCCGACCCCAGCCTGCAGATGATTGCCGCGCTGGGTACGTTCTCGGTTCCCTTCCTCATTCGCCCGCTGGGTGGTCTGTTCTTCGGTATGCTTGGTGATAAATATGGTCGTCAGAAGATCCTGGCCATCACCATTGTCATTATGTCGATCAGTACATTCTGTATCGGCCTGATCCCGTCTTATGCTTCGATTGGCATCTGGGCGCCAATATTGCTGCTGCTCTGTAAGATGGCTCAGGGATTCTCCGTAGGGGGAGAATATACCGGTGCCTCGATCTTCGTTGCAGAGTACTCCCCGGACCGTAAACGTGGCTTCATGGGAAGCTGGCTGGACTTTGGTTCCATTGCCGGGTTCGTCATGGGTGCGGGCGTGGTGGTGCTGATTTCAACCGTGGTTGGTGAGGCGAACTTCCTTGAATGGGGCTGGCGTATTCCGTTCTTCCTCGCGCTGCCGCTGGGGATCATTGGCTTGTACCTGCGTCATGCGCTTGAAGAGACGCCTGCGTTCCAGCAGCACGTTGATAAGCTCGAGCAGGGTGACCGCGAAGGTCTGCAGGATGGCCCGAAAGTCTCCTTTAAAGAGATCGCGACCAAACACTGGCGCAGCCTGCTGGTCTGTATCGGCCTGGTGATCTCCACGAACGTGACTTACTACATGCTGCTGACCTACATGCCGAGCTATCTGTCGCATAACCTGCACTACTCGGAAGACCACGGTGTGCTGATCATTATCGCCATCATGGTGGGTATGCTGTTTGTGCAACCGATTATGGGGCTGTTGAGTGACCGCTTTGGCCGTCGACCGTTCATTATTCTGGGTAGCGTTGCGCTGTTTGCCCTTGCTATTCCGGCATTCATTCTGATTAACAGCAATGTGCTGGGCCTGATTTTTGCCGGCTTGCTGATGCTGGCGGTGATCCTCAACTGCTTCATCGGGGTGATGGCCTCTACACTACCGGCCATGTTCCCGACGCATATTCGCTACAGTGCGCTGGCGGCGGCCTTTAACATCTCGGTTCTGATTGCCGGTCTGACGCCGACGCTTGCCGCCTCTCTGGTGGAAAGCACGCAAAACCTGATGATGCCCGCTTATTACCTGATGGTTATCGCGGTGATTGGTTTGATTACGGGTATTACCATGAAGGAGACGGCGAACCGTCCTCTGAAAGGGGCGACGCCTGCGGCATCGGATATTCAGGAAGCGAAAGAGATCCTGCGCGAGCACTACGATAACGTCGAGCAGAAGATTGAAGATATTGATGCAGAGATTGAAGAACTGCAGAAGAAACGCTCCCGACTGGTGGACCAACATCCACGCATCAACGAGTAATCAAAAAACCCGCCGCTGGCGGGTTTTCTTTTATTAGCATCCTGCGGCGATGTAATCGCCATTGGCGCTGATGGGGATCACCGTCAGGAACAGGATGGTCGCAAACAGGATCAGAACAATCCCGCCAGCAATCTTGACCGCCGGAACCAGCCACTTCAGCGAGGCGCCGCCGCCAAACCAGGCGACCGTGCGCTCCCGGGCGTAACGCACGGCCAGCGATAGCCCCATAATCGATAGCGCGGTTCCCAGCGACATGGTCATTACCGCGGCCATTCCCCAGGTGACGATGCCCAGCGCATTCGAAAACATCAGGATCATAATGGCCCCACTGCACGGACGCGCGCCGATCGCCAGAATTACACCCAGACGGGTTTTCCAGTCACCCTGCGCAAGGTCTGCCCCTACGCCGTGATGGCCGCAGCCACAATGTTCATCATGCTGGTGAAGGGGCGTGATGGCGGAGATTGCCATCCTGCGCGGGCGCAGGCTTTTCAGCGCCTGGTAAATGATAAACGCGCCGAATGCGCCAATGAGGACCGCGCTAATCTTCTCGACATACCAGCGGCTGGTACTGATATCCCCGGACGCCAGGTTAAACCCCACCGCCAGAATAAAGACAAACAGAATGGCGCTGACGCCCTGCAGCATACTGCCAAAAAAAGGCACGACCCGGGCAGCCAGTTCGCTCTCTTTATTTGTACTGAGATAGGTAGTGACAATGAATTTGCCGTGCCCCGGCCCGATAGCGTGAAGTACGCCATAGAAGAACGCGCCGGTTAATAGCCATAAGCCACCGCTGTACTGATGGTTATTAAGCTGCAACAGGTACATCACCAGATAACGGTGCAGGGTGATTTGCGTAGCAAGACACCACTGGATGAAAGCCCCCCAGTGTGCGTGCAGAGTGAAGCCCGCAATAAGGAGTAGCAGCGTCATGAGGCCAGCGCCAGGAATGCGCCAGTCTCGGGTGAGGCGTTGTGTGATCATGGATATTGTCTGTCAGGGAAAATATTTGCCAATAGTATAGTTGATTATCCCCCTCAATCCGTGGGTTCTTATTATGCTTACGCGTTGTATTGTGGATAAGTCTGTGTGTAAAAGGGTATAAGGCGGGGTTTTGCTGGGGAATACAGCAGTCAGTCATCTTTTTGCAACTTTTCGGTTGCGGTCGCTCGGGAACTCCCTATAATGCGCCTCCATCGACACGGCGGATGTGAATCACTTCACAAACAGCCT